>JBEVMD010000371.1:0-13672 GCA_040508835.1 Duganella sp.
CCCGGCGCTCGCGCGTTTTCGCGGCGCGCACGTGTGCGTGGTGGGCGTGGGCGGCGTCGGCTCGTGGATCGTGGAAGCGCTGGCCCGCAGCGCCATCGGCCAGCTGACCTTGATCGACCTCGACAACGTGGCCGAATCGAATATCAACCGCCAGCTGCAGGCGCTCACCAGCACCGTGGGCCAGGCCAAGATCTTCGCGCTGGCCGAGCGCATCGCCCAGATCAACCCGTACTGCGTGGTGCACCAGGTCGAGGATTTCGTCACGCCCGACAATCTCGACCAGATGCTGGGTGCCAACAAGTTCGACTACGTGGTGGACGCGATCGACAGCGTCAAGGCCAAGGCCGCGATGATTGCGCACTGCCGCCGGCACGACATGCCGCTGGTGATCATCGGCAGCGCGGGCGGCCAGACCGATCCCACCCAGATCGCCGTGCGCGACCTCGGTCGCACCGAGCAGGAACCGTTGCTCAAGAAGGTGCGGCGCCTGCTGCGCAGCCAGTACGGCTTTGCCAAGGGCGAAAAGACCAAGTTCCACGTCGATGCCGTGTTTTCGATGGAGCCGCTCAAGTATCCGGACGCGGTCGCAGAAGGGGCGGAAGGGGAGGCGTGCGCGGTGGACGCCAGCGGCATCACCGGCCTCAATTGCGCCGGCTTCGGTTCGGCCATGGTGGTGACGGCCACCTTCGGCATGGTGGCTGCCGGCCACGTGCTGCGCCAGCTGGCGCAGCCGGCTTCGCATGCAGCGCCACCATTGGTCGCGCCGGAAGCCACCGTCCAGAATTAATCCAGTGCCCGGAACAGGTTTGTTATCATGGTGCGCTGTTCACAGAACCCCAGAGAGAGATTGAATATGAAGCGTTGTTCCGTTTTTGCAGCAACCTTGCTGGCGCTGGCCGCCTGGTCGGTCCAGGCCCAGACTCCCGCAACGCCTGCCACCCCCGCCGCACCGGCGACGCCGGCCGATGCTGCACCGCCGGCTCCGGTGCCGCCGCCGCCACCGATGGTGGTCGGCTCCGCCACGCCCGGTCCCGCTGCCGAGCAATTGATCATCACCGATACCAAGGTGGGCACGGGTCGTGAAGCGACCACGGGCGCCACCGTCTACATGCATTACACGGGTTGGCTGTATCGTCCGCTGGCCAAAAAAATGCACGGCCGCCAGTTCGATTCGTCGATTCCACGCGGCGAGCCGCTGGACTTCGTGCTGGGCGCCGGCCGCGTCATCAAGGGCTGGGACCAGGGCATCCTGGGCATGAAAGTGGGCGGCAAGCGCACCCTGATCATTCCATCGGACCTGGCGTATGGCTCGCGCGCCGCGCCGGGCGGCGGCATTCCACCGAACTCGGCACTGATCTTCGTTGTCGAGCTGGTGGATGTGAATAAAGTATTAGCGGGCCTGCGCTGCGCCGTCAGTGCGCATGCGCAGGGGCCGGGGCCGCCGTTTGCGGCGGCACTTGCAGGCAGCATTCCTGCTGCATCGCGCCCAGCCGCACCTGCAGCGTGCTGTGGTCGATCGCATACTTGTCCTTGAGCGTCTGGCTGATGGCGTCCACCGTCACATCGCCCGGATAGCCGGCCGGCGTGACCAGTTGTGCGGTGAGCGCGGTCTCGGTGGTGCTCATGGCCCAGATGTGCAGGTCGTGCACCTCGCTCACGCCGGGATGGCTGCGCAAAAACTGCTCGACGCTGGCGCGGTCCACATTGTCCGGCACGGCCGCCAGCACCATGCGCAGCGACTGCGTCAGCAGCGCCCACGTGCTCCACACGATAATTGCCACGATCACCATGCTGAGCGCCGGGTCGATCCAGTTCCAGCCCGTGTAGCGCACTGCCAGCCCCGCCAGCAGCACGCCCAGCGAGATCGCCGCATCGGCCGCCAGGTGCAGGTACGCGCCGCGGATGTTGATGTCGTCCTTGCTGCCGGCCATGAACAGCCACGCGGAAAAGCCATTGATCAAGATGCCAATGCCGGCCACGACCGACACGGTCAGGCCGGCCACCGGATCGGGCGTCATCAGCTTTTGCACGGCCTCGAACGCGATCACGCCGCAAGCGGCCATCAGCAGCATGCCGTTGAACAGCGCGGCCAGCATCGACGTGCCGCGCAGGCCGTACGTGTAGCGCTGGCTCGGCTGGCGCCTGGCCAGGATGGCCGCGCCCCAGGCCAGCATCAGGCCCAGCACGTCGGACAGGTTGTGGCCCGCATCGGCCATCAGCGCGGTGGAGTTGGCCAGATAGCCATAGAAAAATTCCACGACCACGAAACCCAGGTTGAGCACGATGGCAATGGCAAACGCGCGGCCCATGGTGTTGGGGTCGCCGTGGTGGTGGTGGTGGCCGATGCCGTGCGCGTGGCCGTGATCGTGGCTGTGGGCGTGTTCGTGGCCGCCATGGTCCTGATGGTCCTGGCGAGCATGAGGATCGTGGCCATGGTCGTGCTCGTGCTCGTGGCCGGCGTGGCTGCCGTGGTCGTTATGCTTGCTCATGCGTCGTTCCCGTTGGAAGGTTCGGCGATATGCTCGAGCATATCGTTCAGCACGCCGCTGATGTGGGCATCGGCAGCCGAATAAAAGACCTGCTTGCCCTGGCGCTCGGACTTGACGATGCGCGCGGCGCGCAGCAGGCGCAAATGGTGGCTCACCAGCGAACTGCTGAGGTCGAGCGAGGTGGCAATATCGCTCACGGCAATCGGCGCCGCCACGCAGGCCAGCACGATGCGCAGCCGGGTCGGGTCGCCCAGCAGGTGGAATAAATCAGCCAGTTCGGCGATTGCGGGATCGCAGCTGGTGTAGGCTAGTGGATCGTGTTGGCAGCTCATGTTGGCAGCTTATGATTCTTCATATGAATAGGTGTTCATATGTTAGCACGAAAAATCGGTGGAACAACCCCATCGCCAGTGGGGTTGGCGCTGCCAGGCTGGCGCGCTATTTCTGCAACTGCGCCTGCACCTCGGCCCGCAGCTTGGGGTCCAGTTTGTCGATGGCGGCGGTCAGCCGCTGCGCTTCCTGCAGCGCCTGGCTTTGTGCCGGCGTCGGGCCGGGCTGGGAGAAGGCGGCCTGGCCGGCCAGGACCAGCAGGGCGGACAGGACCGCAACGCCGGCCGCGGCGCCCAGCAGGCGCCATTCGTGGCGGGTCATGGCCGGCAAGGAAGGGGCCGACAGGGAGGCGCCGGGCAAGGGGGCGGCGGCATGGGCCGGGACGAGTGGGACGGGGGGGACAGCGGGGCCGGGCGTATCGGTGGAGATGCGCGCGGACGTGTGCGCATCGCTGGCGGGCGGCAGGCCGCCGGCAATGCGCGCGTGCTGCACCAGCTCGCGCGTGGCGCTGTCGATCGCCGCGATGTGGCGTTCCACCGCTTCTTCCAGCACCGCTTCGTTGAGCGCCACCAGCGCGAACACGGGGTCGTCGAGATCGATTCTGACGCCGGTTTTTTCAAACACCAGGGTGCGCAGCTTCTGCTGATCCATGGTGCTTACCACGCCACTTTATCGAGTTGCTCGAACAGGTCGCGGAACACGACCTTGATGCGCTGCTTTTCCATCACGTTGAACTTGTCGCTGGCGCGCACTTCGGCGGCCGTCAAACGCGCCGTGTTCATCTTCTTGATGTCGGCGCCGAAGGTGTCGGCGTTACGGGCCGACAGCACCACGCGGCCGCGCACGCGCTCGGCGTTGTCGGCATACGTCTGCGATTCCGTAAACTGTTTACCGGCGGCCGATTGCAGCAGGCCGAAGTGCTCGTTTTCCCACAGCACCAGCGGCACCGTGGTGGCCTTGGCGGTGGAGACGAAGCCCATGGCCGTGTCGTGCAGCGTGTCGCCACCGCCCACGATGGTGTGGATATAGACCTTGCGGCCCGCCTCTTCCAGCATGGCAAAGCAGTCGTTCTCGATCAGGTAGCCCATCAGCGGCGAGAAGGTATTGGCGCCGTTGTCGATCACGCAGTTGCCGTCCTGCTCGAGGATGTCGATCATCAGCGCGTCGAAGCGCTTGGGGTCGATGTTGCGGCTGTCGGTCATCACCGGTACGTGCTTGACCTGCATCGCCTTGTAGCGGCTGAAGGTGGCGTTCTCCTGGTCGGTGTCGTAGCAGCGCAGCGGCTGCGCGCCTTCGGCGAGATCCTTGCTGGCGATCCACTGCGCAAGAATGGTGGACACCAGGGTCTTGCCGATGCCGCCTTTGCCCTGGAGAATAAAATGTACCGTGTTTTGCATCGAAATCACTCCTGAATCGTCTGGAAATTCACACCCCGGACGAGAGTAATTGTTTTATGGCCGGAAGGCAATGTTTGCTTGCCTTCCCACGGCATCAATCGATGAAGCGCAGCAGTCCTTGCAACACGTGGATCACGGTTTGCTCGCGCACCGATTTGCGGTCGCCCGTAAAGACCAGGCGTTCGGTGTGGACGGTGTCCGCATTGGCCCAGCCGAAGCACACGGTGCCTACCGGCTTGCCCGGCACGGCGCCGGTGGGGCCGGCGATGCCGGTGGTCGAGATGGCGATGTGGGCATTGCTGGCGCCCAGCGCGCCGGTGGCCATGGCGGCCGCCACTTCTTCCGACACGCTGCCCATCTGCGCGATCAGCGCGGCGGACACGTCCAGCATTTCGGTTTTCGAGGCATTCGAATACGTGATGAAACCGCAGTCGAACCACGCGGTGGAACCGGCGATTTCGGTGATGGCCTGGGCCACGCCGCCGCCGGTGCACGATTCGGCGGTGGTCAGAAGCAAGCCTTTGTCTTGCAGGGCTTTGCCGACTTGCGCGGCCAGGGCGACGATGGTGTCGCCAGTGTTATTGCTGTCGGTACTCATGGGGGAGTCTCCTTGTGAGCGGCGGTCAAGTGTGATGCCACTGTACCATGCAGTTCGCAATCGTTGCCAGCGGTGCACCCGAATTTTGAATGCCGTGTAATATTTTCTAAAAACATTAGACCCCCCCTATGAACTTGCGTACACTCGACCAGAACATGCCGCCCAACGGAGGCCCACCCGGAGGTGCATTTTTATGATCAGCGAGACCGATATCCTGCATGCGCGCATCCTGATCGTCGACGACCAGCCCGTCAACATCGAGTTGCTGGAATACCTGCTGAAATCGACCGGCTATCAAGCCGTCAGTTCCACCACCGATGCGCGCGCCGTGGCCGGCCTGCATGCCGCCCACCGCTACGACCTGATCATTCTCGACATGCAGATGCCCGGCATGAACGGCTTTGAAGTGATGGACGCGCTGCGTCCGCTCGAAGCCGATTCGTGGCTGCCGGTGCTGGTGGTCACCGCCCAGCCGGACCACAAGCTGCGCGCGCTGGAAGCGGGCGCGCGCGATTTTCTCAGCAAGCCGATCGACCCGGTGGAAGTGCTCACGCGCATCCGCAACATGCTCGAAGTGCGCCTGCTGCACCGCGAGGCGCGCGATTACAACATGCGCCTGGAGCACACGGTGCGCGAGCGGACCGTGGAATTGCAGCGGTTCCGCAGCGCCATGGACGCCACCGCGGACGCCATCTTTTTGCTGGACGCCGGCACTGCCGAACTGCTCGACGTCAACGACGGCGCCTGCCGCATGCTCGGTTATCCGCGCGACGACATGCTGGGCCAGACCGCCAGCCGCCTGGGCCTGGGCACGCTCGCGTCGCTGCGCGCGCAAGTGCTGCGGCTGGAAGATTACGCGGCTGCCGTCGGCCAGCCGCGCGCGCCGGAACTGGCCGAGGGCGAGCTGATGCGGCGCGACCTGATGTCGGTGCCGGTGGAAATTTACTGGCAGCTGCTCAAGCGTCCCGGCCAGAGTTCCGTGCTGCTGGGCGTGGCGCGCGATGTGAGCGAACGCCGCCAGTCCGAGGAACTGCTGCAGCACATGGCCCATTACGACAGCCTCACGGGTTTGCCCAACCGCACGCTGTTCTTCCAGACCCTGGCCGACAGCCTGGCGGCGGCGGAAGACAAGGGCTGCCGCGTGGTCGTGCTGCTGATCGCGCTCGACCGCTTCAAGAACATCAACGACTCGCTCGGTTCGTCGCTGGGCGACGAGCTGCTGCGCCAGTTTTCCAACCGCCTGATGCAGACCGCGCGCCTGCGCGACACGGTGGGCCGCATCGGCGGCGACGAGTTCGCGCTGATCATGACCATGCCGCGCGACCAGCAGGAAGCCGTGCACATGGCCAATGAAGTGCGCGACGTGCTGCGCCAGCCGTTCGACCTGGGCGGTCACCAGGCGGTCCTGAGCGCGAGCATCGGCATCGCCATGTACCCGGACGACGCCAGCGACCCGGAAACCCTGATCAAATACGCGGACGCGGCCATGGACCGCGCCAAGCAGGCCGGCCGCGACGGTTACCGTTTCTTCACGCCCGGCATGAACGTGCAAGTGCTGGCGCGGCTCGACCTGGAGCTGGCGCTGCGCCGCGCCATCGAGAACGACGAGCTGCTGCTGTACTACCAGCCGAAGGTGAACCTGCACACGGGCGCGATTGCCGGTGCCGAGGCGCTGCTGCGCTGGCAGCGGCCCGGCTTTGGCATGGTCCATCCGGCCGATTTCGTGGCGGTGATGGAAGACACGGGCCTGATCGTGCAGGTGGGCGACTGGATCATCGACGCCGCCTGCCGCCAGATCGGCGCCTGGCTGCGCAGCTCGGTGGGACCGGTGCGGGTGGCCGTCAACGTGGCCAGCCGGCAGTTTTCAGAAGGCGACCTGGAGCAGGTGGTGCGCGGCGCCCTGAACCGCCACAACGTGCCGCCCGAGCTGCTGGAGCTGGAGCTGACGGAAACCGCGCTGATGTCGAGCACCGAGCGCACCATCGACGTGCTCACGCGTTTGAAGGCGCTGGGCATCAAGGTGGCGATCGACGATTTCGGCACCGGTTATTCGTCGCTGGCGTACCTGCAGCGCTTCCCGATCGACAAGCTGAAAATCGATATCGCGTTCGTGCGCGACATCACCACCAATCCCAACGACGCCGCGATTGCCATGGCCATCATCAGCATGGCGCACAGCCTCAAGCTGCGCGTGATTGCCGAGGGCGTGGAGACGCGGGCCCAGCTCGAATACCTGCGCCGCAGCCGCTGCGACGAGATCCAGGGGTATTTCTTCAGCCGTCCCGTGGCGCCGCGCGACATGGGCGTGCTGGTGGAATCCGGCCGCTGCCTGCCGGTCGACCCCGACACCCCGATCCAGCCGCCGCAAACGCTGCTGATCGTGGACGACAACGCCGACGTGCTGTGGGCGCTCGGCCACCTGTTCGAACCGGACGGCTACATCGTGCTCAAGGCGGGCAATGCCGACGAAGCGTTCGAGCTGCTGGCGCTGCACGAAGTGCAGGTGATCCTGTGCGACCAGCGCCTGCCCGGCATGAGCGGCACCGACTTCCTCAGCCAGGTCAAGGACCTGTATCCGCAAACCATACGCATCATCTTGTCCGGCTATTTGGGCGTGGACGCGGTGCTGGAATCGATCAACCGCGGCGCCATCTACCGCTTTTATACCAAGCCGTGGGACGACACCCAGCTGCGCGACAACATCCGCCTGGCCTTCCACCATTACTGGCTGATGCAGGGCGCGGGCCGCCAGGTGGGCTTGCCGGAAGAAGACGTGACGGCGGTGGCTCAGGAAGTGAAGTGATCGAAACCGGCCAGCGCCAGGTCGAGCAATGCACCGTGCGCATCGACCAGCCGCAGCCCCGCTTCGGCATCGATGCGGCCCACGCGGGTGACGGTCGTGGCAGCGCGCTCGCCAGCGGCCAGCACGGCTGCACGGTGCGATACGGGCGCCGTAAAGCATAGCTCGTAATCGTCGCCGCCGGCCGCCGTAAACGCGCGCCGCAGCGCCGGCTCGCGCGTGGCCAGCACCGGCCCCGCCGGCAGCGCGTCGACATCGAGCGTGGCGCCCACGTTCGACAATTTTAAAATGTGCCCGAGGTCGCCGATCAGGCCGTCGGAAATATCGATGGCCGCGTGCGCGATGTGTTCCGCCGCCAGCAGCAGGCCCAGGGCCACGCGCGGGGTGGGCATGTGCATGCGCGTGGCGGCCTGCGCGTGCAGGGCGTCGGCCAGCGGCAGTTCGTGGCGGTAGGCGGCCAGCGCCAGGCGGGCGTCGCCCAGCGTGCCGGAAATCCAGAGATCGTCGCCGGGCACCGCTGCGCTGCGGCGCAGGGCCTGTCCCGGGCGCACTTCGCCAAACACGGTGATGCAGATGTTGAGCGGGCCCTTGGTGGTGTCGCCGCCGATCAGTTCGATGTCTTGGGCGTCCGCCAGCGCGAACAGGCCCTGCGAGAAACCGGCCAGCCAGGCGCGGTCGGCGCCTGGCAACGCCAGCGCCAGCGTAAAGGCCACGGGGCGCGCGCCCATGGCCGCCAGGTCCGACAGGTTGACGGCCAGGCTTTTATGGCCGAGCCGCAGGGGGTCTTCGCCGGCAAAAAAGTGGCGGCCCTCGACCAGCATGTCGGACGAGATCGCCGTCTGCATGCCGGGCGTGGGCGTGAGCAGGGCGCAATCGTCGCCGATGCCGAGGGTGGCGCGGCCCGCGCGATGGGGGCGCTGGAAGTATTCTTTGATGAGGTCGAATTCGGAGAGCATGCGCCATTGTACCGATGCGGTCCGCCGGGCGCACCGCCCGGAGATTACTAATTTCAATCGAGAATGACAATAAAATAGGAAATCCTTATAATTGCCAAAAATGGATTATGTTGAGTCATCTATGCTACTAATGTCGCTAAAAGCGCCAATAATTCGGTCATTTGGTGGTTATCATCATAAGAAATTCTGATAACCATTATCACCCTGCGTGAAAATACCTAGTTATGCACAGGATGCGGTCTGATAAAATCGTAAGCTTTCCGACCGCACAAATAGGAAGGCAGTAGAGCATGGATTCGTCAGCAGAGAAAAAAGAAGAAATTCGTCAACAACTCCGCCTCGCGGCACTCGAATACCACGAGTTCCCAACGCCCGGCAAAATCAGCGTTACGCCGACCAAGCAACTGACCAACCAGCGCGACCTGGCGCTGGCCTACTCCCCGGGCGTGGCTGCGCCGTGCGAAGAAATCGTCATCGACCCGGCCGCCGCCTACAAGTACACGGCGCGCGGCAATCTGGTGGCTGTCATCACCAACGGCACCGCCGTGCTGGGCCTCGGCAACATCGGGCCGCTGGCCGCCAAGCCGGTGATGGAAGGCAAGGGCGTGCTGTTCAAGAAGTTTGCCGGCATCGACGTGTTCGACATTGAAATCAACGAGCTCGACCCGGACAAGCTGGTGGACATCATTGCCGCGCTCGAGCCCACCTTCGGGGGCGTCAACCTGGAAGACATCAAGGCGCCCGAGTGCTTCTACATCGAGCGCCAGCTGCGCGAACGCATGAAGATCCCGGTCTTCCACGACGACCAGCACGGCACCGCCATCATCGTGGGCGCGGCCATCCTGAACGGCATCCAGCTGGTTGGCAAGGACATCAAGCACTGCAAGCTGGTCGTGTCCGGCGCGGGCGCGGCCGCACTGGCCTGCCTCGACCTGATCGTCGACCTCGGCTTCCCGCTGGAAAACATCTTTGTCACCGACCTGGCCGGCGTGGTCTATAAAGGCCGCACCGAGCTGATGGACCCGGACAAGGAACGCTTCGCGCGCGATACCGACGCCCGCACCCTGGCCGAAGTGATCCCTGACGCCGACATCTTCCTGGGCCTGTCCGCCGGCGGCGTACTGAAGCAGGACATGGTCAAGTCGATGGCGTCCAACCCGCTGATCCTGGCGCTGGCCAATCCGAATCCGGAAATCCTGCCCGACGACGTCAAGGCCGTGCGCGGCGACGCCATCATCTGCACCGGCCGCTCGGACTATCCGAACCAGGTCAACAACGTGCTGTGCTTCCCGTACATCTTCCGCGGCGCGCTCGATTGTGGCGCCACCACCATCACGCGCGAAATGGAAATCGCCGTGGTGCACGCGATTGCCGAGCTGGCCCACGCCGAGCAGTCGGACATCGTGGCCACCACCTACGGTTTCACCAACCTGTCGTTCGGTCCGGAATACCTGATCCCGATGCCGTTCGATCCGCGTTTGCTGATCAAGATTGCGCCGGCCGTGGCCAAGGCGGCCGAGGACTCGGGCGTGGCAACGCGTCCGATCGCCGACCTGCAAGCGTATGCCGACAGCCTGCAGCAGTTCGTGTACCGCAGCGGCACCTTCATGAAGCCGTTGTTCCAGGTGGCCAAGAAAACCCCGAACGAACTCAAGCGCATCGTCTATGCCGAAGGCGAAGAAGAGCGCGTGCTGCGCGCAGTGCAGGTGATCGTCGACGAAAAACTGGCGCGCCCGATCCTGGTCGGCCGTCCGGCCGTGCTGGAAGCGCGCATCGCCAAGTTCGGCCTGCGCCTGAAGCATGGCGTCGATTTCGACGTCATCAATCCGGACCAGGACGACCGCTACCGCGATTACTGGCAGTCATACTACGCGCTGACGTCGCGCGCCGGCGTGACGCAGGAATACGCCAAGCTGGAAATGCGCCGCCGCCACACGCTGATCGGCGCCATGATGATCAAGAAGGGCGATGCGGACGGCATGATCTGCGGCACCTTCGGCACCACCGAGCTGCACCTGAAATACATCGACCAGGTGCTGGGCAAGCGTGACGGCGCCTGCGTGTACGCGGGCATGAACGTGCTGATCATGCCGGAGCGCCAGCTGGTCATGGTGGACACCCACGTCAACGAAAACCCGAACGCCGCAGAACTGGCAGCCATTACCGTGATGGCGGCCGAAGAGATGCGCCGTTTCGGTTTGTCGCCGCGCGCCGCGCTCCTGTCGCACTCGAACTTCGGCTCGTCCAACAGCGAATCGGCGCAAAAAATGCGCGCCACGCTGGCGCTGGTGAAAGAGCTCGATCCGACCCTGGAAATCGACGGCGAAATGCACGGCGACACGGCGCTCGATTCCAAGCTGCGCCACGCCATCATGCCGGACTCCACCCTGAGCGGCGACGCCAACCTGCTGGTGGCGCCAAACATCGACGCCGCCAACATCGCCTACAACCTGGTGAAAACGGCGGCCGGCAACGGCATCGCGGTGGGCCCGATCCTGCTCGGCTGCTCGCAGGCCGTGCACATCCTGACGCCGTCGGCCACCGTGCGCCGCATCGTCAACATGACTGCGCTGTGCGTGGTCGATGCGGTGGCGGGCAAGGCGGCGCCAGCGGCATAAGCCGGCTGCCTGGCGCACCCAGGAACCGCTTCTTCGGAAGCGGTTTTTTTTCGCCTGCGCATTTTTTGTGCACGAGCAGAAAATCGTCGCGCCGCGCGTTATCGACGATGTAATTGTTGTAAGCTTGTGCCTATCTCACTTTGCTGCGGCAGGGAGCATGACGATGACCAAGAGCGCGCTGATCACGGGGATTACGGGCCAGGACGGCGCCTATCTGGCGCAACTGCTGCTCGCCAAAGGCTATGCGGTAACCGGCGCGTATCGGCGTACCAGCTCGGTCAATTTCTGGCGCATCGAGGAGCTGGGCATCGCGTCCCATCCCCGGCTCCACCTGGTGGAATTCGACCTGACGGACCCGGGAGCCATCGTGCGCCTGGTGCAGCGCGTGCAGCCGGACGAAGTCTACAACCTGGCCGCGCAAAGCTTCGTGGGCGTGTCGTTCGAGCAGCCTGCCACCACGGGCCAGATCACGGGCCTGGGCGTCGTCAATCTGCTCGAGGCGATCCGCATCGTCAATCCGGCGATCCGTTTTTACCAGGCGTCCACGTCCGAGATGTTCGGCAAGGTGCAGGCCGTGCCGCAAAGCGAGGACACGCCGTTTTATCCGCGCAGTCCGTATGGCGTGGCCAAGCTGTATGCGCACTGGATGACCGTCAATTATCGCGAGGCGTACGGCATCTTCGGTGCGTCCGGCATCCTGTTCAACCACGAGTCGCCGCTGCGCGGACGCGAATTCGTCACCCGCAAGATTACCGATACGGTGGCCAGGATCCACCTGGGCCGGCAGGACGTGCTCGAGTTGGGCAACATCGACGCCCGGCGCGACTGGGGCTATGCCCAGGAATACGTGGAAGGCATGTGGCGCATGCTGCAGGCCGACACGCCCGGCACCTATGTGCTGGCCACCCACCGCACCGAGACCGTGCGCGACTTCGTCACCCTGGCGTTCAAGGCGGTTGACGTCCACCTGGCGTGGCGCGGCGCGGCGGCCAGCGAGGTGGGCGTGTGTACCAGGACCGGGGCGGTGCGGGTGCGCGTCAATCCCGCCTTTTACCGGCCTGCCGAAGTGGACCTGCTGATCGGCGATCCGTCGCGGGCCCGCACCGAGCTGGGATGGCAGGCGCACACCACGCTGGAGCAGTTATGCCAGATGATGGTGGAAGCGGACCTGCGCCGCAATGCCGCCGGCGTGTCGTTCTAGGATGGCGATGATGACCACCGCCGGCATGGCCACCACGGCGACCCCGGAAGGCGCGGGCAGGCGCGCCCTGATCACGGGGCGGTGCGGCTTTACCGGCCATTACGTGGCTGCCGAATTGCGCGCGGCCGGTTACCGGGTGGCGGGCCTGGTGGCGCCCGGCGATGTCTGCGCCGCCCATGGCGACGCGCTGCATGTCGCCGACCTGAACGACCGCGCCGGGCTCGCTGCCGTGGTGGCGCACGTGCAACCGGACGTGGTGGTCCACCTGGCCGCCATCGCCTTCGTGGGCCATGGCGATGTCGAGCAACTGTACCGCGTCAACGTGGCCGGCACCCGCAACCTGCTCGAGGCGCTGGCCGCGTTGCCGGTCACACCGTCGGCGGTGCTGCTGGCGTCCAGCGCCAATATCTATGGCAATGCCGATGCGGGCGTGCCCGCCGCAGGCGTGATCGATGAAGACGTGCCGCCGGCGCCGGCCAACGATTACGCCGTCAGCAAGCTGGCCATGGAGTACATGGCGCGCCTGTGGCAGGACCGCCTGCCGCTGATCGTGGCGCGGCCGTTCAACTACACGGGCGTGGGCCAGGACGAGCACTTCCTGCTGCCCAAGATCGTCGCCCACTTCCGCCGCCGCGCCACCGATATCGAACTGGGCAATCTGCACGTGTGGCGCGATTTTTCCGACGTGCGCATGGTGGCGCGCAGCTACCGGCGCCTGCTGGCCGCGCCCATTGCCGCTACCGCCGGCCGCGCCTTCAATATCTGCTCGGGCCAGGCAATGTCGCTGGGCGAGGTGCTGGACATGATGGCCGATCTCGCCGGTTACCGCATCGACGTCCACGTCAATCCCGCCTTCGTGCGCGCCAACGAGGTGGTGCGGCTGGTGGGCGACCATCGCCGCCTGGCCACGGTGATCGGACCGCTCGACCCCGCGCCGCTGGCCCGCACGCTGCGCTGGATGCTTGAGGCGTGATGGCGGCCGCCGACAACGGGGCCCGATCGTGCGGGTAGGCCTGTCCACCACCACGCTGGAACCGGTGCTCACGGCGGGCCGCCACGATGGCCTTGCCGTGTACACGCGCGGACTGTGCGAGCATTTGCCGGCGGCCGGCGTGGACGTGCTGCCGTTCAGCTTTGCGCCGCCCGGCGCGCCGGGCCGGGTGAGCGTGGGCCGCGCCTTGCCGCTGTCGTTTGCGTTGGCCACGCTGGGCGACGTGCTGCTGCCGGCCAGCGCCTGCCTCCACGTCAGCCGCACGCTGGCGGCGCCGCTCGACCTGTTCCAC
>JBEVMD010000406.1:0-5075 GCA_040508835.1 Duganella sp.
GGCCACGGCGGCGAGCGCCGCACCGAGCGCGAACGTCAGCACGATCACTTTATTGGAATCGACACCCATCAGGCCGGCCACGCGCGGGTTCTCGGCCGTGGCGCGCATGGCGCGGCCCATCTTGGTTTTTTCCACCAGCAGCACCAGGCCCACCATCGACACGGCTGCCAGCACCAGCAGCAGGATCTGGGTTTGCGAAATCAGGGCGCCGCCGATCAGCACCGGTTCGGGCGACAGCAGTTGCGGGAATGGCAGCGGGTTGCGGGTCCAGATCATCATGGCGATCGTCTGCAGCAGGATCGAGACGCCGATGGCCGTGATCAGCGGCGCCAGGCGCGGCGCGTTGCGCAGGCGGCGGTAAGCCACCCGTTCGATCAGCACGTTGACGATCATGCACACGGGAATTGCCCCGCCGATGGCAATCGCCAGCTTGATATAGCCGGGCAGTTCGGGCGCATACTGATTGAGCAGGTTGAGGATGGTGAGACCGGTCATGGCGCCGATCATCAGCACGTCGCCGTGGGCGAAGTTAATCAGGTTGAGCACGCCGTACACCATGGTGTAACCGAGCGCGACTAGTGCGTACATGCTGCCCAGCACCAGCCCGTTGATGATTTGTTGGATAAGGGTATCCATTGAGAACCTTTACTATGTTATGCCTGCACGGATGTTTCACGTAACAAAAACGGCACCCGGAGAGTCGGTTCCCCGTAGTGCCGCCAATGGCTACGCATTCATGATGCAAGTTTCGTACCACAAGTAGATATGCAGCCGAAACGACAAGCTTTTAAGAGCGAGGCAATGATAGCGAGATTCTGGAAAAACTAACAGCGGAATAAGTCGAATTCGACTGAATTAAATTCCGCTGCTGTCGAGGCCGTTTTAGATCGCGCCCTCGATTGGTGCAGCTTTGGGGCCATCGAGCCCCTTGGGCAGCGGGAAGGTGACCGCTTCCTCCACGCCGTCGAGCGGACGCACGCTGCGCACGCCGCATTCCTTGAGGCGCGAAATCACCGCTTCCACCAGCACCTCGGGCGCGGAAGCGCCGGCCGTCACGCCCACGCGTACCTTGCCGTCCAGCCAGGCCGGGTCGATTTGCGAGGCGTTGTCGACCATGTAGGCAGGCGTGCCCATTTTCTCGGCCACTTCGCGCAGGCGATTCGAATTCGAGCTGTTGGGACTGCCCACCACGATCACCAGTTCCACCTGCGGCGCCATGAACTTGACGGCTTCCTGGCGGTTGGTGGTGGCGTAGCAGATGTCGCCCTTTTTCGGTTCGATGATGGCGGGATATTTACGCTTGAGTGCGGCAATGATCTCGATGGTGTCGTCCACCGACAACGTGGTTTGCGACACGTAGGCCAGCTGGTCGGGCTTGGTGACGTTCAGGTGTTCGACGTCGTCCACGGTTTCCACCAGGTACATGCCCTCGTTGGCCTGGCCCATGGTGCCTTCCACTTCCGGGTGGCCCTCATGGCCGATCATGACGATCTCGCAGCCCTGCTTGCGCATCTTGGCCACTTCCACGTGCACCTTGGTCACCAGCGGACACGTGGCGTCGAAAATCGACAGCCCGCGCGACTCGGCCTCGGCGCGCACCGCGCGCGAGACGCCGTGGGCCGAAAACACCAGCGTATTGCCGGCCGGGACGTCATCGAGGTCTTCGATGAAGATCGCGCCCTTGGCGCGCAGGTCCGCCACCACATAGGCGTTATGGACGATTTCGTGGCGCACGTAGATCGGCGCGCCGAACTGGTTCAGGGCGCGCTCGACGATTTCAATGGCGCGGTCGACGCCGGCGCAAAAGCCGCGCGGCTGGGCCAGCAGGAGTTCTTTATCGCTCATGGGTAATCCTCAGGGTTCAGTCTTACAGCACCGAGATCAGGTTGACTTCGAATTTCAGCGGCTGCCCGGCCAGCGGGTGGTTGAAATCGAACAGGCAGGTTTCTTCACCCAGCTCGCGCAGGATGCCGGCAAAACGGCCGCCGCCCGGCGCGGCGAAATCGACCAGGTCGCCAATTTGATAGTCGGCGTCGGGGGACGAGTTGGCGTCCAGCGTGGCACGCGACACCTCACGGATCAGCTCCGGGTTGCGCGGACCGAAGCCCACGCCCGGCTCCAGGTCGAACGTCTTGTGCGTGCCTTCGGGCATGCCGAGCAACAGCTCTTCCAGCACCGGCGCCAGCTGTCCCTGACCCAGCATCAGCGTGGCCGGCGTGCCGCCGAAGGTGGTGACGATATCGGCGCCGTCCACGGAGGCCAGGCGGTAGTGCAAGGTGAGGTAAGCCGATGGGGTGACGACAGGTTGCTCGTTAGACATGACGTGAATTCGGTAAGCTGACAAAGGCTGTATTGTAAGCCACCTTGCCTCATTCGGCCTGATCGTCGGCCGCCGCGCCCGATCGCGCCTGGATATGGCCGTTGCCCAAGTGGGCGGACGCAGACGGGAGAAAGTCGTGCCTCGGCGCCCGCCCTACGTTTTAACAACATGCTACACTGGCGGCAGGAGATGGCATTCCTCCTGCTTTTTCATAAAACCGCCATCCGGCTGATGATGCCTGCAGAACTTCCTGACCGGGAAGATGCAGGCGCGCAGCCGTCTAGTCCATCGGTCCAGGTTGACGTGAATCGAGGACACTTTGGATCAATTCAACAACTCAATCATTGCGCGCGCGGCCAGGTGGGTCGCCTTGTCTTGCCTGATCGGGCTGCTGGCCGGTGCGGCGTCCGCCGGCTTCCTGTGGGCGCTCGACGCAGTGACCAGCTGGCGCGGGCAGCAGCGCTGGCTGATCTGCTTGCTGCCCGTCGCCGGTTTTGGCGTGGCCTGGTTGTACTTGCGCCACGGCGCGGGGACCGACGCCGGCATCAATCTCCTGATCACCGAAACCCGCGCGCCCACCAACACCGTTCCGCTGCGCATGGCGCCGCTGGTGTTGTTCGGCACGCTGGTATCGCACCTGTTCGGCGCCTCGGTCGGCCGCGAGGGCACAGCCGTGCAAATGGGCGGCGCCCTGTCGGACCAGCTAAGCCAACGCTTCAAGGTCACCGCACAGACCCGCACCGTGATCATTGCCGCCGGCATGGCCGCCGGCTTTGCCTCCGTGTTCGGCACGCCCGTGGCTGGGGCAATCTGGAGTATCGAAGTGCTGGCGCTGGGCGCGATCTCGGCCAGCGCCCTGCTGCCCTGCCTGCTGTCGGCCATGGCGGCCCACCTGGTGGCACTGGGGCTCGGCGCCCATCACGCGCACTATGCGGCCGGCGCCATTCCCGCGCTGGGAACGATGCCCGTCCTGCTGGTCGTGGTGGCCGGCCTGGCATGCGGCCTGACGGCGCGCGCGTTTTGCGCGGTCTTGCACCGGCTGTCGGCACTGTTCAAGCGTCTGGTCGCCTACAGTCCGCTGCGTCCGCTGCTCGGGGGCGTGGCGATCGTCGTCTTTGCCATGACGTTTAACGGCGCCGACCGTTACCTGGGCCTGGGCCTGCCCGGCATCCAGTCCGCGTTTGCCGGCCCCGTCGCCCCTGACGATTTCGTGCTCAAGCTGCTGACTACGGCCTGGTCCGTGGCCAGCGGTTTCAAGGGCGGTGAGGTCACGCCGCTGTTCTTTATCGGTTCCACGCTCGGCAATGCCATGGCGCCGCTGCTGCAATTGCCGCCGGCATTCCTGGCGGCAGTGGGACTGGCAGCCGTGTTTGCGGGCGCCTCGAATGCGCCGCTGGGCTCGGCCATCATCGCCATCGAGCTGTTCGGCGGCGACATTGCCGTGTACGCGGTACTGGCGTGCGCAGCCAGCTACGTGGTCTCGGGGCGCCACGGCATCTACGCGGCCCAGCGCCTGCTGTATCCGAAATTGGGAAAACGTCCCGACGCTTGATGTGCGCCGGATCAAAGCCGCGCGTGCTCCGCATAATGACGGGACCACTGCGGAGGCACCCGATGACGATCAACCAATGGCCCAAACACCAGCGCCCGCGCGAGCGGCTGATACGCGATGGCGCGGGCGCCCTGTCCGATGCGGAACTGCTGGCGATTTTCCTGCGCGTGGGCGTGCCCGGCAAGGATGCCGTCCAGCTGGGACAGCAGATGGTGCACCACTTTGGATCACTGCAACGATTATTTGGTGCCACCCTGCGCGAATATTCTGCCATCCACGGCCTCGGTCCCGCCAAGTTCGCGCAGCTGCAAGCGGTGATGGAACTGGCGCGCCGGGCCATGCTCGAGGAAATCCGCAGCGGCACCACGCTGGGTTCGCCGCACGCGGTCAAGCAATACCTGCGGCTGCTGTTCAACGGCCGCACCTTCGAGTCGTTTTGCGTGATGTTCCTCGACGTCAAAAACCGCCTGATCGACGTCCAGGAACTGTCGCGCGGCACCCTGACCCACACCAGCGTGTATCCGCGCGAAGTGGTGAAGGAAGCGCTGGCGCGCAACGCCGCCAGCGTCATGCTGGCGCATAACCATCCCTCGGGCATGCCCGACCCCAGCGAGGCCGATTTCCTGCTCACGCGGGCGCTGGTGCAGGCCCTGGCGCTGGTCGATATCCGCATCCTCGACCACTTTGTGGTGGCGGGACGCCACGTCCATTCGTTCTCCGAGCATGGCGAATTATAAGTTTACCCCTGTCGGCTCAAGGGGTTACGTGCAATTGTTAAATTTTATGCGATATCCAAGACACCATTGTTTTTCACAAGTCATTGAATATCATAAGTTTTTTGGATATACTCTTGTTTTTCCAATTGTGGAATGTCTTTTAAGGAGTGCGTTATGGCACGTGTTTGCCAAGTTACTGGGAAGAAGCCGATGGTCGGCAACAATGTTTCCCACGCAAACAACAAAACCAAACGTCGTTTCCTGCCTAACCTGCAGAACCGTCGTATTTTTGTTGAATCTGAAAACCGCTGGGTCTCCCTGCGTCTGTCCAACGCCGGTCTGCGCGTAATCGACAAGGTCGGCATCGATGCCGTTCTGACCGACATGCGTGCCCGTGGCGAAAAAGTCTAATTAGGGAGCTACCATGGCAAAAACTGGCCGCGACAAAATCAAGCTGGAATCGACCGCAGGTACTGGTCACTTCTAC
>JBEVMD010000414.1:0-5210 GCA_040508835.1 Duganella sp.
AGCCGTCAATGGAGCACCTGGCGCGGTGGGTGAACGGCAGCAGAGTCGCCTGGCCGGCGCAACATGCAGCCGGCGGGCGGCGCGCGCAGCGCCTGCATTTGCCTGTCTACCCGTTCGAGCAGGGACGCTACTGGCGCCCGAATACGGCGCCCGCCGGGGCCGGGTCCGAACCCGCCATGCTGCACCCGCTGCTGCACCGGAATACCTCCACCCTGTCGGCCGGCCATCGCTACAGCTCCCGCTTCACCGGGCGTGAATTCTTCTTCGCCCAGCACGTGATCATGGGCCGCAAGGTGCTGCCCGGGGTCGCCCACCTCGAAATGGTCCGGGCGGCGGTGCGCGAAGCGTGCGGCGGCGATGTCGATACCCGATGCCTGCAAATCAAGAACGTGGTGTGGATGCGCCCCGTCGCCTGCCATGATGGCGACGGCGCCGACCGGCGCACGGTCATCCATATCGCGCTCGAGCGCGATGCCGACGGCGACATGGCCTTTACCATCTTCAGCGGCGGTGAAGGCGCGTCGTCCGCAGACCAGCCGGTGGCGATCCACAGCCAGGGTGTGGCGCTGCTGCATGCGGTGGACGCCATACCCACCGTGGACCTGGTGGCGCTGCGCGCACAATGCGGCAAGTCCACCATCGCCGCGCACCATCACTTCGACGCCATGCGGCTGCGCGGCGCCGACCTGGGGCCCGGCTTCAGCGGGATCACCGATTATCACCTGGGCGCCACGCCGGACGGCGTGCCGCTGGCGCTCGCCCATATCGTCATTCCCGATGGCCTGTCCGATACGCTCGATCGCTTCGTGCTCCATCCCACCGCAATGGACGCCGCGGTGCACACGGCGCCGCCCCTGATGCCGGGCTGGGAGGATGCCGCGCGCATTCCGCTGGCGCTGCCGTTCGCGCTGGCGGAGCTGGAAGTGCTGGGCAGCTGCCAGGAAGAGATGTGGGCGCTGGCGCGTCCCGCACCCGGCGCGGCGCCCGGATCGCTCAAATACGATATCGACCTGTGCGACGACGCCGGCATGGTCTGCGTGCGCTTCAAGGGCTTTTCGTTCCGGGTGGTGGAGCAGGCGCCGGTGCCCGAAAGTCAACAGGCCGCACCGGTGGACACGCTGCTGCTGCAGCCCCGGTGGCAGCCCGGCCATCGAGCGCCGCGCGCGGCGCTGGCGGCCCGGCGGCTGGTGGTGGTGTGCGGCCTGGGGCCGGCGAGCCGTTGGCAAGGCCGGTTTGCCGGTGCCGACGTGCGCGTCATCGACGCCGCATCCGGAGACCATGCCGACCTGGCCGCGCAGGCGCTGGCGCTGGTGCAGTCGCTGTTGCAGTCGCGCCTGGGCGACCCCGCTGCCGGACGCGCACTGGTGCAGTTCGTCGCGGCCGATCCCATGCTGGCATTGCTGGGCGGCCTGGCGCGGGTGCTGCGGCGTGAAAATCCCAAGGTCGATGCGCAGGTGGTGCTGGTGGCGGCCGATGATGGCGCAATCGTCGCCCGGGTGGACGCCAGCGCCGCCCACCCGGGCGATACGCTGGTGCGCTACCGCGCATCGCTGTGCGAAACCGAGCATTGGACACCCGTCGCGCATATCGATAGTCCGGCCGCCGCCGTGCCCTGGCGCGAAGGCGGCGTGTATCTGATCACCGGCGGAGCGGGTGCGCTGGGCGCCGTGTTCGCGCGTGAAATCCTCGCCCGCCTGCAGCACGTGACCGTGGTCCTGAGCGGCCGATCCGGGCACGCCGAAGTGCCTGATCATGTGCTCAAAGAACTGCGCGACGATCTGCGCCATGATGTGTTCAATGATGGGCGCGATCGGGCAGCAGACCCGCGCATCGTGTACCTGCAGGCCGACATGGCGCAAGCGGCCAGCGTGGACGCGCTGATCGGGACCATCCGCGCGCGGCACGGCCGCCTCGACGGCGTGCTGCATTGCGCCGGTGTCGTGCGCGACAACTTCATCCTCTTCAAGACGCCCGCTGAACTGCGGGAGGTCTTCGCCCCCAAGGTGGCGGGGCTGCTCAACCTGGAGCGCGCGCTGGCCGGCATGGACCTCGATTTTGTCGCGCTGTTTTCGTCGATTGCCGCCGCCATCGGCAACGCCGGGCAGGCCGATTACGCCATGGCCAACGCCTTCCTCGATGCGCACGCCGACCAGCAACACGGCGCGCGGCGCACGGTCTCCATCAACTGGCCGCTATGGCGGGACGGCGGAATGACGCTCGACGAGCAGAGCGAGCGCTGGATGGCCGACAACACGGGACTGGCGCCCATGCGGACAGCCACCGGCATCGATGCCTTTTATCGCGCATTGTCTTCCGGCCTGGCGCGGGCGATGGTGCTGGAGGGGCATGCCGCCACCATCGAACAGTTCATTCCCGGCCTGGTTGCGCCGGCGACAGCGGCCGCGCCGCCTTCCATTGCGGAGCAATTCACCATGCAGTCATCCCTACCAGTACAGCCACCGTCAGCCGATGCCGCCCACCGCTTCAACGAGGTAGTGACGCTGCTGCAGCCGCTCGTGGGCGGCATACTCAAGCTGGCCCCCGGCCAGCTCGATCTCGACAAGGAATTGATCGGCTATGGCTTCGATTCGATCAGCCTGACCGAGTTGACGAACAAGCTCAATACCCGCTTCAAGATCGGATCGCGCCGCGCGCTCAACCCCACGGTGTTTTTCGAGCACCCCACCTTGCGCAGCTTTGCCGCGCAGTTGGCGGCGGAGTATCCCGAGGTGGCCGGCGAGGCAGCGGCAAGTGCTCCGGCGCCCACGGCGCAACCGGTGCAAACGGCGCACACCGTGCCGACTGTGTCCGTGGCACCCGCGCCGGTCGATCCGCACCCGCCAGCCATGCATCGCGGCCGCGAACCGGTCGCGGTGGTCGGCATCAGCGGCCGCTTCCCCATGGCCCGCGATGTCCGCGAATACTGGCGCAACCTGGCTGCGGGACGCGACTGCATAGGCGAAGTGCCGGCCGACCGCTGGAACTGGCGCGATTACTTTGGCGACCCGAAGCAGGAAGGGGACCGGACCGACGTGCGCTTCGGCGGCTTCATCGAAGGCGTGGACGAATTCGATCCGCTATTTTTCGGCATCTCGCCGCGCGAAGCGCTGTACATGGATCCCATGCAGCGGCTGCTGATGCAGCATACGTGGCAAGCCATCGAGGACGCCGGCTACAGCACGCGTGCGCTGGCCGGCACCCGCACCGCCATTTTCGTCGGCACCTCGGTGAGCGAATACGGCATGCTGCTGCAAAAAGCCGGCGTTCCGTGCGACGCCTTCATGCCCACCGGGCGCAGCGCCTCGCTGGGCGCCAACCGCATGAGCTACCTGCTCAATATCTCGGGCCCCAGCGAAACCATCGACACGGCCTGCTCTTCGTCCCTGGTGGCGATCCACCGCGCGGTAATGGCAATCGACAGCGGCCAGGCCGACATGGCGCTGGTGGGCGGCGTCAATGTCCTGATCGCGCCCGATGGCCATATCAGCTTCCGCAAGGCGGGCATGCTGAGCGAGGATGGCCGCTGCAAGACGTTTTCCAGCGCCGCCGACGGCTATGCGCGCGGCGAGGGCGCCGGCATGCTGTTCCTGAAAAAACTGTCCGACGCCGAGCGCGATGGCGACCATATTTATGGACTGGTGCGCGGCAGCGGCGAAAACCACGGCGGCCGCGCCAATTCGCTGACCGCCCCCAATCCCAAGGCGCAGGCGGACCTGATCAAGACGGTGGTGGCCCAGGCCGGCGTGGATCCGCGCACCATCGGCTTCGTGGAGGCGCACGGCACCGGCACGCCGCTGGGAGACCCGGTGGAGGTCAATGCGCTCAAGATGGCTTTCCGCGACCTGTACCAGGCCTCCGGCGATACAACGGTGACATCGGCCCACTGCGGCCTGGGCTCCGCCAAGAGCAATATCGGCCACCTGGAGCTGGCGGCCGGCGTGGCCGGCGCCATCAAGGTGCTGCTGCAACTGCGGCACCGCACGCTGGTCAAAAGCCTGCATTCGGAGAACCTCAATCCGTATATCGACTTGCAGGGCACCCCGTTCCACGTGGTGCGCGAAACCGCACCGTGGCCGGCGCCCGTGGATGCGGCCGGGCAGGTGGCGCCGCGCCGCGCGGGTGTCAGCTCGTTCGGGTTTGGCGGCGCCAATGCGCATGTGCTGTTCGAGGAATATGTGCCGCCGCCAGGGATGCATCAGCATCGGCATGAGCAGCGCGAACGGCTGATCGTGCTCTCTGCCCGTAGCGAAGAGCGCCTGGTGGACGCGGCGCGGGCGCTGCTGGCCGCCATTGCCGACGATGCGCCGGACATCGACAGCATCGCCTACACCCTGCAGGCGGGCCGCGACGCGTTCGATGAGCGGTTGGGATTCAGCGCCAGTTCGATGCCGGAGCTGCGGGAACGGCTGCAGGGTTTTGTGGCGGGCACGCCGCAGGACGCGCTGTATCGCGGCCGCGTGGCGCGTGGCGACCAGGTGCTGTCGCTGTTCGATGGCGACGAGCTGCGCGAGACCGCCGCGCGGTGGGTGGCGCGCAAGCAGTTGGGCAAATTGCTGGCGGTCTGGGTGAAGGGCGTGGACGTGGACTGGCGCCTGCTGTACCCCGTGGCGCCGCGCCGCGTCAGCCTGCCCGGCTATCCGTTTGCGCGCGAGCGCCATTGGCCGCCAGCGCAGGCACAGACGCAGCAACCGCCGCAGAACCAAGCGCCAGCGCCGGCGGCGCCCGCAGCGTCGCGCGCCATCCGCTACCTGAAAAAATCCTGGACGCCGGCCGCGCTGCCGCCACCGCTCGCAATGGGTCTTGGCCGTGCGCTGATCCTTGCCACCGACGGCGCCATGGCGCTGGCGCGCGCGCTGGCGTTGCAGGTCGACGGCGACATCGTCAATCTGGATGACGCGGCTACGGCGGATGCGGCGTTGGCACGCAGCGCCATCCCCTATGCGGGCGTGATCGATCTGTCGGCATGCGGCGCACGCGCGCCCGGCCCGGTGGCGACGCTGCCATGGCTGCAGCGGTTTGCGGCGCAGCGCGACCTGCCGCAGCCGGCCATGCTGCTGGGCGTCACGATGGGACTGGAAGCGTTCGACAACGACAGCATGGACCTGGCCGGCGCTGCAGGCGCGGGCTTGTACCGCATGCTGCAAAGCGAATACGCCGCGCTGCGCTCGCGCCACGTGGATCTGGACCGGCGCGATGGCGCAGCACTGCGC
>JBEVMD010000425.1:0-2966 GCA_040508835.1 Duganella sp.
CGCGGCGGCCACGAACACCAGCGATACCAGCGCAAACAGCGCCAGGCTGACCAGCACCGCACCGCGCAGATGGCGGTCCACCAGGCGGCCGATGGCCCAGATGCCGCCCAGTGCGGCCACGCCAAAGGTCAGCAGGACGGTATCGATGCGGTCGGCCAGGCCGGCCGGGGCCACAAACGGTGCAATATACGTGTACAGGATGTTGTGCGCAAGCATCCACAGCACGACCGTGGCCAACACGGGCCGCACGCCGGGCGTCGTCCACACGGCGCGCATGGAACGCCGCTCGTGGCCCGCCTGCCCCGGGTAATCGGGCACCTTGGCCAGCACCCAGAAAATCAGCAGCACGGTCAGGCCGGACATGATGTCGAACGCATGGCGCCAGCCGAATGCCTGTCCCAGCCACGCGCCCAGCGGCACGCCCAGGGCCAGCGCCACGGGCGTGCCCACCATGGCAATCGCCATTGCCCGCCCCTGCTGGTGTACCGCCACCATGCGCCGGGCGTAACCGGCCAGCAGGCTCCAGGCCAGCCCGGCCGAGGCGCCCGCCACGAACCGCGCGCCCATGGTCAGCCACAGCAGCGATGACAACGCGGTGACCAGGTTGAACACCAGGAAACCGGCCAGCGTGAGCAGCAGGACGTTACGGCGCCGCCAGCCCGCCGTTGCCAGGGTCAGCGGAATCGCCGCCAGCAGCGAGCCCAGTGCGTAAGCGGTCACGGTCTGGCCGGCGACCGCCTGGGTGACGTGCAGATCGGCAGCGATCAGCGGCAGCAGCCCGGCGGGCAGCGTTTCGGAGGCGATGCAAATAAAGCCTGTCATGGCCAGCGCCAGCAAGGCGGCCACCGGCAATTGTTCGGGCGCAGCCTGTGTGCGTGTTGACTCGGTGTGTGCGATGTCCATCGTCGGTCCTCTAGGTTGAACTAAGTTATATATCGATCGGTACAGATATTAAGCATGCACGGCAGCCTTGTCAATTACTTTTGTACCGTTTAGTATCTAAGTGATCGACAGGAGAACGCCATGACCAGAACGGGACGCCCCCGACAATTCGACCGCGATGCGGCGCTGACCAGCGCCATGCATCTGTTTTGGGAACATGGTTACGAGGCCACCACCTTGAGCCAGCTGAAGCAGGTGCTGGGCATTTCGGCGCCCAGTTTTTATGCCGCTTTCGGCTCGAAGGAAGCGCTGTTCCAGGAGTGCGTGGCGCTGTATCTGCAGCGTCACGGCACGGTCATGGACTTTTTATGGGATCCGCAACTGGCGCCGCGCGCCGCCATCGAGCTGGCGTTGCGCGCATCCGCCCGCATGCAATGCGAGGCCGGTCACCCGAAAGGCTGCATGGTCGCGCTGGGGGTGATGAGCGCCGGCGCGCCCGACCACGCGGCAGCGACTGCCGGCTTGAGCGCCACGCGCGCCCGCAATCGCGCGGGCTTGCTGGCGTGCGTGCAACGCGGCATCGCTCACGGCGAACTGGCCGCCGCCACCAGCGCGCAAGCCCTGGCGGGTGCTTTCGAAAGCTTTCTGATCGGCCTGTCGACGCTGGCGCGCGACGGCGCCGCGCCGGACGACCTGGACGCTGCCGTCACGTACATCATGCAGCTGTGGGACAACGCCGGCGGCAACTGATCCTGTCGCGGCCACGGCAGCCGGCGCGATGGCTTGATCGCGGCGCATGAAAAAGTTGAGGTGCCCCGCGTCCAGTCCGGATCTCCGCGCATCGACGCGTGCCGTCAGCGTGTCGACGCCCACCAGGTGGTAACCATCGCCTGTCAGGCGGTGCAGCAATGCCGCGCACGGCGCTGCTGCCAGCCCGGCGCGATGCGGTCGAACGCGTTTTACAGCCTGGCCCGGTCGTGGGACAGTTCGTCTAGCGGCAACGACAGGAAGGCGTCGATGCGGGCGCGGATGATGCGGTGGCAAGTGTCGAATGCGGAATGGATTTGCTTGTCCGTGCCCGCCACGTGACCGGGATCGTCCACGCCAGGGGCTGCGCAGCACCGGTCCGAGGAAAGCCGGACACGTCTCGCCGGCCGCGTCGCGCGGACAGCGCACCGCTCCGGTGCTAGAACCGGGCAGCGCCAGCCGGCCAGCGCCAGCCGGCCAGCGCCCGACCGTGTATCATCGCTGCCTTTGTACTGGGACGGGACCGCATGGCACGCGACAATATCAACGATATCCTGGTGTTCCTGGCCGTCGCGCGCGAACGCAGCTTTACGCGCGCAGCGGCCAAGCTGGGCATGACGCAATCGGCGCTCAGCCACATCGTGCGGGGGCTGGAAACCCGGATGGGCGTGCGCCTGCTTACGCGCACTACGCGCAGCGTGTCGCCTACCGAGGCCGGCGAACGGCTGTTGCAAAACGTCGCGCCGCGCCTGGAAGAAATCGAGGCGGAGATCACCGCCATCAGCGACCTGGGCGACAAGGCGGCCGGCACGGTGCGCATCACCGCCATCGACCACACGGTCGACACGTACCTGTGGCCGCGCATCGCGCCCCTGCTGCTGCAATACCCGGACTTGCGGGTGGAGATCAGTTCCGATTACCGTCTGGTGGACATTGCCGCCGAACGCTACGACATCGGCGTGCGCCATGGCGACCAGGTGGAAAAAGACATGATTGCCGTGCGCCTCACGGCCGACGTGCCGATGCGCATCGTGGGCGCGCCCGCGTATTTCGCGCACCGTCCGGTACCGACGTCGCTGCAGGAACTGCTGCGCCATAACTGCATCAGCCTGCGCATGTCGGGCAGCGGCGCATTTTATGCGTGGGAATTGCTGGACCAGGGCAAGCCGGTGGAAGCGCGGGTGCGCGGCCAGGCGGTGTTTACCAGCATCTATCCGATGCTCGACGCGGCGCTGGCCGGTTGCGGACTGGCGTTCCTGCCCGACAGCCTGGTGGGCGAGCACGTGCGTGCCGGACGGCTGCTCAGCGTGATGCCGGACTGGTGCCCGGCGTTCGAG
>JBEVMD010000428.1:0-11629 GCA_040508835.1 Duganella sp.
AACCGCGGCAGCTACGTGGACATCGACGGCTTCGAGGTCGATGGCAGTGCCTACCGCACCGGCACGCGCTGGACCGTGGGCCTGTACACGGCCGGCTCGTTTGGCGTGGTGACCAACAGCCATGTGCACCACATCGGCCAGGGCGCTTGTGCTTCGGGCGGCGGCATCGGGGCCGAGAGTTTCTACAAGGGCGCCAGCAACGACATCCTGGCCAATGTGGTGCACGACATTGGCGCCGGCACCTGCCAGACCATGTACGGCGTGTTCGTCAACAGCCCCGACAGCGACGTCAAGAATAACCTGATCCATGGCGTGTCGTATGCCGGGGTGCGGCTCTGGCACGACGCCGCGCGCGTGGGCGTGAGTAACAACACCATCTTTGCCGCCAATACGGGTATTCTGGTGGGCAGCGGCAGCCCGTACAACTCCGCCGGTCTGAACGATTACTCGCGGATCGCCAACAACATCGTGGTCGATACCGTGTACGGCGTGGTGGAACAGGGCAACGTGGGCACCCACAATACCTATACCAACAACCTCATGCATCAACAATCGGCCTATGCTTTCCTGCTGACCAAGGGCGTGGCGGTGGCCACCATTGCCGCCGCGCCGCAGTTCGTCAATTACGTGCGCACGGGCGGTGGCGATTACCAGCTGCGGTCCACGTCGCCGGCGATCGACAAGGCGCTGGCGGCCGATGCGCCGCCGACCGACCTCAATGGCAAATCGCGTTCCGCCGGCGCCGGTCCGGACGTGGGCGCCTACGAATTCAACGGCACCACGCCCACGCCCAACCCCAATCCGACGCCGACGCCCAATCCGACGCCGACACCGCCGCCACAAACGGCCAACAACCTGTACGTGTCCACCACGGGCTCGGACAGCAATTCGGGCGCGCAAGGCTCGCCGCTGCGCACCATCGCGCGCGCATCCGCGCTGGCCAAGCCCAACACCACGGTGCACGTGGCGCCGGGCAGCTACGCGGGCGGCTTCAAGACCACCACCAGCGGCACGGCCAGCGCCCGCATCTATTACTACTCCACCACCAAGTGGGGCGCCAGGATCGTGCCGCCGGCCAGTTCCAGCAACGACGTGGCCTGGGATAACCGCGGCAACTACGTCGATATCATCGGCTTCGATATCGACGGCAGCAAGCCGCAGGGGGGCACCTTGTGGCGCAGCGGCATCTACACGGGCGGCTCCTACGATGTCATCCGCAACAACCATGTGCACCACGTGGCCACCACGATTCCGTGCAACGGCGGCGGCGGTTCGGCCATCGGCGTGGACTCGTACTACAACGGCGTGCGCGGCGACGTGATCAACAACCTGGTGCACGACATCGGCCCGGCCGGTTGCCGTTACGTGCAGGGGATTTACGTCAGTACGACGGGCAGCATCGTGGGCAACGTGGTGTACCGCGTGGCCGAGGCGGCGATCCACCTGTGGCACGATGCGAGCGACGTCATCATCGCCAACAACACGGTGGCCAGTTCCGGCACCGGCATCGTGGTGGGCGCCGGCGACTTCTACCATCGCAACGCCCCCAACGACAACACCCATGTCGTCAACAACATCGTGTACGACAACGTCTATGGCGTGTCGGAGCAGGGTTCGACCGGTACCCACAACACCTACCGCAACAACCTGGTGTACCAGAACAAGAATTACAACTACAGCCTGAAAAACGGCCTGAAGCCGACCAACGCCGTCACGGCCGATCCGCAGTTCGTCACGTACACGCGTACCGGCACGCCGGACCTGCACGTGCGGGCGTCGTCGCCGGCCAAGGGGGCGGGCACCACCGCGTATGCGCCGGCGTTCGATCTCGACGGCACGCCGATGACTGCGCCCATCACCATAGGAGCTTATAAATAAGAACGAGCTTATAAATAAGAACCCGGTTGTTTTTGTTGTGCCTGCGGAGCGCTGGCGTGACCCGCCAGCCGGCTCCGCACGGCGCTGCGCAACTGTCCCGTCTGCGCTTCGAACGGCAGGTGGAACAGGTAAGCGAGCGCCACCACCACCAGCAACATGGCGCCATACACGGCCAGGCTGGACGGCTCATGAGGCGACAGCAGCGCGCCGTTGCGGTAGGCCCACAAGGCCCGCTGCAGCGGCACGTGCAGCACGTACAGGGTGAACGAAAATCCCGCCAGGAATCCGCCCAGCGCCGACCACCGGCGCCAGTTGCCGGGCCGCAGCCGGCCCACGCCGCACAGGCACACGGCGAACAGCACGCTGTACACGAGGTCCGGGCCCAGCGACTCGTGGTTGAAATCGCCGTCCTGGCCGCCGAGCCGCAGCACGACCGCCAGCGCCAGGAACGCAGCCAGCGCGAGCCACCGGGACAGCGGCGTCATGGTCAGGCGCACGCGCGACGCGCCCACGCCCAGCAGCCACACCAGCAGATATGCCACGATGTCCGCGCTCAGCGAGGCGGCCACCGCGACCGCCAGCGCCGCGCATGCCAGCCGCAGCGCGCCCGACCCGGCACGCACGCTCAACAACAGCAGCGGAAACAGCACGTAGTACCAGGTTTCGTTCGCCAGGCTCCACAGCGGAAAATTGCCGCCGAAGACAGGCATCGCCTGGGTTTGCAAGCCCACCAGGTTGCCCAGCATGACCGGCAGCGACCAGGCCGCGCGTTCGGCGGCGTCGTGCGGGAAGGCGGCGGTGGCCCAGGCCAGCGCCAGCATCAGCACGAACGACGGCAGCAGCACGATCCACAGCCGGGTAAGCCGGTCGATGGCATAGTCGCGCAGCGCGTGCGGGTGGCGTTGGAGGTCGAGGCGGTCGCGCAGCGCGCCGCCCACCAGCCAGCCGCTCAGCACGAAAAATACCACCACCGCCTGGTGCGAAAAGCCGGTGGCAAACGCCAGGCCCTGGTACCACAGCGGCGGATCGGTGACCGTGCTCAGGCCGGGAAACACGTCCGCGCGCAAATGGGCGGCCGCCACCTGCAGCGCCGCCAGGCCGCGCAGCCAGGCGATCACGGGCGACTGCCCGTCGTACGGCCCCAGCGCGCTGCGGTGGCGCACGCGCAGCCACGGGCGCCGGCGGTGCGAGCCGAACAGCAGCGTGGTCACCGTGCACAGCAGGATGTGCAGGTCGACGGCCAGCGTGCGCCGCTGCACGTAGCGCACATAGTATTTGAGCTTGACCGGCAATACCCGGGTCAGGTACGTGCGCTCGGGATCGGCAGCGGCCCGCAACAGGTCGCCCTCGTTGCGGAAGCGCAGCGCCGCCCAGTCGGTGATTCCGGGCGGCACCGACAGCACGATCTGCCGCACCGCCGCCGGATAGCGCGCCACGTAGCGCGGCACCTCGGGGCGCGGTCCGACCAGGCTCATCTCGCCGCGCAGCACGTTGAGCAGCTGGGGCAGCTCGTCGAGCTTGTGGCGCCGCAGCCAGCGGCCCGCGCGCGTGGCGCGGTCGTCGTCCGCCACCGACAGCTGGCCGGTGGCTTCGGCCCCGTCCGCCATGGTGCGGAATTTACAGATGCGGAACGGGATCGCATGCCGTCCCACGCGCAGCTGGCGGAACAGTACCGGGCCGGGGCTGTCCCAGCGTATCCATGCGGCCAGCAGCAGCAACAGCGGCGCCAGCAGCACCAGGCCTGCCAGCGCGGCAGCGATATCGAACAGGCGTTTGGCTAACATAGCAACTCCGTCATGGTGGCGATCACGCGGTCCTGGTCGGCATCCGTCATGCGCGTGTACAGGGGCAGCGTGAGCTGGGTGTGATAGCTGGCCTCGGCGTTGGGAAACCGTTCGTTGCGCAGGCCGTAGCGGTCGCGCCAGTACGGCTGCCGATGCAGCGGAATGTAGTGCACGCTGGTGCCGATGCCGCGGTCGGCCAGCCGTTCGATCAGCGTGTCGCGCGCCACCGGCGCGCCGGCGCCGAGCCGCACCGGGTACAAGTGCCACGCGTGCTGGCTGCCGGTGGGCGCGTCCGGCGGCAGGCGCAGCGGCAGTTCGCACAGGCCCTGGGCGTAGCGCTGCGCCAAGTGCTGGCGGCGCGCCAGGAAGCGGCCGATCTTGCGCAGCTGTTCGCGGCCGATAGCGGCGGCGATATCGGTCATATTGTATTTGTAGCCCGGCGCCACCACCTGGTAAAACCACGCGGGGCGGCGCGCGACAAAGCGGTCGAATGCGTCCTCGCTGATGCCGTGCAGGCGCATCACGCGGATCCGGCGCGCGATGTCCGGATCGCGGCATACCACCATGCCCCCTTCGCCGGTGGTCATGGTTTTATTGGCGTAAAAGCTGAACACGGTGGCGTCGCTGTCGAGCGTGCCCACCAGGCGCCCGCGCAGCGTGGCGGGAAACGCGTGGGCCGCGTCCTCCACCACGCGCAGGCCGTGGCGCCGCGCCAGCGCCACGATGGCGTCGATGTCGCAGGCCAGGCCGCCGTAGTGCACCGGAATCACGGCGCGCGTGCGCTCGGTGATGGCGGCGGCCACGGCGTCGGCCCGGACGCACAGCGTGGCCGCGTCCACGTCCACCAGCACCGGGTCCGCGCCCAGGTACCGCACCACCTCGGCCGTGGCGGTAAACGTCATGGTGGGCACGATCACTTCGTCGCCGGGGCCGATGCCCAGCGCCTCGAGCGCCAGGTGCAGGCCGGCCGTGGCGGAGTTGACCGCGATGGCCGCGATGTCGGCGGCCGGCGGCGTTGTCTGCGATGTGATCTGCGATGTTATGGGGTGCATGGACGGCGGTGTTGCCAGTTGTGCGGCCGGCAGTGCGGCCGACGGTGCTGCCGGGGAGGCGGGGCATTGCGCGGTGGCGCGGGTGCCGCCGCGGCCCAGGTAATCGGCAAACTCCTGCTCGAACTGGCGGCTGATGGGGCCGGTCGTGATCCACCCGGAGCGCAGGCAGGCCAGGACGGCGGCGGCTTCTTCTTCGCCCAGGTCGGGCAGCGCGAACGGGAGAAAGGTGTCGGCGGATGGTTGGGGCGTGGGCATGGCGGTCTCCTTCAATGCAGTCTGGACGTCGATGCCGTATGGCGGCATGCTGTCTGGGGATGACGGGTGCGGTGCTGATCCGCGTGGCAGGGGCGATGTCAGGCGCTGTTGCAGCCGATGGTGCCGTCACGCCGGGCCGGGGCCGGGCAACAGGCGTCGAGATAGCGGTCGGCCAGCAGCCGGTAGTCGAGGTGGCGGCGCGCATACGCGGCGCCGCGCTGGCCCAGCGCGTCGCGCTCGTGCGGCGCCATGGCGGCCAGGCGCGCGATCGCCTGCGCCAGCGCGGCCGGGTCCTCGGGGGCGATGCTGGGGCCGCAGCCGACATCGGCCACCGGGTCGTTGGCGGCGTGCACCGCGTGGATCACGGGGCGCGCAGCCATCAGGTAGTCGCCCAGCTTGTTGGGCGAGATGCCGTAGCGGTACAGCGGCTGCCGGCGCCAGCCGAGATAGGCAATATCTAAGCCGCTCAGCAGCGCCGGCATGCACGCCTTGGGCAGCGGCGTCAGGAAGTGCACGTGGTGCAGGCCCGCCTGCTCCGCGCGCCGTTGCAGGTGCTGCTTGTCGGGACCGCTGCCGGCCAGCACGAACGACAGCGGTTGCGCGCGCAGCAGCTCGGCCGCATCGAGCAGGGTGTCGAGCGCATTGGCCGCGCCGTGGCTGCCCGCGTAGCCGACCACGGTACGGCCCTGGGCGCGCAGGCTGGCCAGCAGCGCGGCGACCGGCGGCGGCAGCGGCGCGGCCGCAGTGTCCCATTCGGCCGGGTCGACGCCATTGGGCACCACGTGCAGCTTGTGCGGCGCCATGCCGTGCGCGGCCAGGTGCGCGCCCGCGTGCGGCAGGATGGAAATCACGGTGTCCGCCTGGCGGCAGGCACAGTCTTCGGCCGCTTGCATGAGCCGGATGAACGGATGCCAGCGCGGCATGCCGCCCAGCTCGATGGGCGACAGCGGCCACAGGTCGTGCACTTCGAACACCAGCCGCGCCCCGGCCAGCGCGGCAATGCGGCGCGCCGGCCAGATGTCGGCCGGGTAGGTGCTGGACGCGATCACGATATCGGGCTTCCCCGCTGCCAGCACCGGCGCCGCCCGGTACAGGCTGTAAACAAAGGCGGCGATGTTGAGCGCGCGCCGGGCGCCGTTGCCCTGGTACGGCGGCGTGGCGTGCCAGCGGTAGTCGATGCCGTCGATGGTTTCTTCCATCGCCGCGCGGCCCAGCATCTGCGGCGGGCGTGCGCGCAGGTGCGACTGGCTCGAGGCCACGATGCGCACCCGGTGGCCGGCCCGCACCCAGGCCCGCGCCAGGTAGTACGGCCGGTATTCCATGCCGTGGCGCAGCGAGCCGGCATAGTGGTTGATCAGCAGGATGTTCATGCGGTCTCCTCGTCGGTCACCAGCGCCACGCGTCGAGCACGCGGTGGACATTCTTGCGGCTGTTGGCGCGCCAGCCGGCGTACCATTGCGACGGATGGGTGAGCAGGCAGATGCGGCGATGCCGGCCCAGCGCCGCCTGCGGCGCCATCGGGTAAAAATACTGCGGTGCGGGCTTGTCGCTGATGTACAGGTCAAAGCTGGACATCAGCTCGGCGTCGTAACACTCGGCGGCAATGCCGCAGCGCGCGCGCAGCGCGGCGTCGTCGAGCACCGCGCAGTTGATCAGCCCCAGGCGCCGGTTGGCGAAGTCGCCATGGCTGGCCACGGTGTGCAGCTTGCGGCCCAGCGCCGCTTCGATCATGCGGAAATTGTCCTCGAACTCGGCACGGATCTGTTCCATCCGGTCGAGCACGTCGGCCGGCAACTTCAGGTGCTGGCGCTTGGCGTAGGTGGCCAGTTCCTCGTAGTGGTAGCTGGCCTCGCTGCCATAGTCCTCGATGGCGCGCATCAGGCCCACGTCGAGCGTGGACAGGCGGAAGTAATAACTGGCCCGCACGCCATGTTTCTGCTCGATCGCGAACATGCGGCGCGTGGTGCGCAGGTCCGAATCGATGTCGTGCCGGTGCACCAGCACCGGGCGCTGGCCCGCAGTGCCGCTGCGCAGCGCATGCAGCCAGCTGCGCACCGACGTCTGCCGGTAGCCCTGGTCGCGCGCCTGCACCAGCAGCGCTTCGTAACGGGGCAGCCGGCTGGGCATCAGGTAGTCGGCGTACAGCCGGTCGAGCAGCGATTTCATGGGGAGCGTTTTCATCGGCACGGCCGTTAGCGCACGGTGTAGCGGGCGCGGTACGGCACGAAACCGAGCATGGCCTTGAACTGGCGCAGGCCCGGCTGGGCGCCGAAAAAAGTGTCATACATCACGTAGTCGGGACCGTCGCCGGCCTGGCGTTCGGCCAGCAGCAGGCGCACGATATCGGCAATCATGAAATGCATCACGCCGTCGTTGTTGCGGTAGCCGAGCAGCTGGGCAAACGCGCAAAAATTGCCGAACCGGCCCAGGTTGCTGTAGGCCACCAGCCGGTCGTGCTTGTCGAACACGCCGAAGTAGCGGTAGTGGCGCTGCGGCTCGAAGCTGCAGATCTTTTGCTGGTAGCGCGCGTCCATGGCGCGGCCCTGGCGGCTGGGCAGGCTGGTATTGATCGCGTGGATCGCATCCACGTGGGCATTGCGGTCGATCTGCTCCAGGCGGTAGCCGCGCCGGCGCGCCTTGCTCACGTAGCTGGCGGCGCTGCAGGGCGGGTAGACGGCGGGCGCCGCCAGCTGGCGCAGGTCGATCAGCGCCACGCCCAGCTGCTTGTGGCCGAACACCTTGTACCGGGGGTGCGGCCGCGTGAACAGGCGGTGCGTGGCGCGCACGTCGTCCGGGTGGTAGCGGGTGTCGAACGCCAGCGTGGCGACCGGCAGGCGGACGACGTCCAGCACCAGCTTGCAACGTTGCGTCAGGTTCGCAAAGCCGATGGGAATGGCGGAGATGGCGTTCATGGCGTGTCCTGGATGAATGATGAATGGGCTAGGCGAGGGCGTAGCGGATGCGGTAGGGCTGGAACCCCAGCTTGCGCTTGAATTCGCGCAGCCCGGGCAGGGCGCCCAGATAGGTGTCGTACATCAGGTAATCGACCCGGCGTTCGTCGATCAGGCGGCAGGCGATGTCCGCCAGCAGCAGGTACATCACGCCGTCGCTGTTCTTGTAGCCGAGCAGGCGGTCGGTGGCGGCAAAGTCGCCGTAGATGCCCAGGTCGCAGTAGCCGGCCAGCTTGCCTTCCGCGTCGAGCACGCCGTAGTAGCGGAAGCTGTCCACCGCCTCGTAGTGCGCGGTGCGGTCGGCGTAAGCCGGGTCCATGGGCCGGCCCTGGCGCTCGCCCAGCGACGTGTTGATGCGGTGGATGTCGTCGATGTAGTCGTTGCGGTCGATCTCGGCCACCGTGTAGCCGCGCGCGCGGGCGCGGCGGGCCTGGTAGCCCGCATGGTCCTTTTGCTGCACCGAGCGCAGGTAGGCGCCGCCGCTGGCAAACGCGCGCAGGTCGATCAGCGCGATGCCCAGCGATTTATGGCGCACGATGCGGTAGCGCGGATGGCGCATGGTGAACATGGCGTGGGTGCGGCGGATCAGGTCCGGGTTGAGCGCGGCGTCGAACCGCAGCCGCGCGCGCGGCAGGCGGGCGATCTGCGGGACCAGGGCGGCCAGGCGCAATAATTCAGAGGTGTTCATAAAATTCGATCAGCTTGGTGGATTCGCTGCGCCAGTTGTAGCGGGTGCGCACCGCGCGGCGGCCGTTTTCTCCCATCCGGCGCGCGATGTCGGGATGGCCGGCCAGGTAGTCGATGGCGGCGGCAATGGCGGCCGGGTCGCGCGGGTCCACGCACAGCCCGCAGGCGGAACCGCTGCCGTCCGCACCTTCGACGATGGCGCGCCAGCGCGGGAAGTCGGATGCGATGACGGGAATGCCGGCCGCCATGTACTCGAACATCTTGACCGGCAGCGCATCGACGTGGTTGAGCGTGGGGTGCAGCGTGACCAGGCCCGCGCGCGACGCGCCCAGCAGCGCGGCAATGTCGGCCCGCCCCAGCGTGCCCAGCGCGTCGATGCGGCGCCAGCCGGGACGCGCGCGCATGCGCGCGGCCAGCGCCGGTTCGCTGAAGCTGCCCGCCAGTTGCAGGCGCACCGGCGTTTGCAGCAGCTCGCAGGCGCGCACCAGTTCGCCGATGCCGCGGATGGCGGTGAGCCCGCCCGCGTAGCACACCTGCAGCGGCTTGTCGGCCCACGCCAGGTCGGCGCCGAATTCTTCGGGCATGGGAAAATTGTTGATGTCCACGGTGGCGCGGTTCACCGTCAGGAAGCGGTCGCGGATGAACGGCGTGGCGGTGATCACGCCATCGAACCGGCGGCAGGCCAGCCGCTCGAAGCGCGCGTACGCGTCGGCCAGCGTGCGCCGCGCCCAGGGCGCCAGGTACGGCTTGCCCAGCAGCTGGCGCGGCACGTCCTCGTGGGCGTCGAAGATGACCTTGCAGCCGTGGTGCAGCAGCAGCAGGCCGGCCGGCAGCAGCTCGGGGTCGTGCAGCTGCACCACGTCGGGCGCCAGCGCCAGCGCGCACAGGTAGACGCGGGTGGTGGCCGCCGCCATGCGCTGCAGCCGGCCGCGCGCGGCGCCGGCGTCGAGAATGTGGACGCCGTTGCGGCATTCGTCGCCGCGGCCGTCGGCCACGATCAGCGCCACCCTGTGGCCGTGGTCGGCCAGGGTGCGGCACTGCTTGCCGAAGATGCGGCTGTCGTGGCGCGGATGCGCCGAGGTGAGGTGGGCGATGGTCAGCATGTCAGTCTCCCGAGCGGTAGCGCGCATAGGCGCCCAGCGCGGCGCCGATCAGCATGTCGCTGAAAAAATGCGACATGCACAGTAGCAGCAAGGTCATGGCCAGCAGGCTCCAGGCCAGCAGGTAGCGATGGTCGCGGCTGGCTCGTCCGCCGATCAGGTAGCCGTGGATCGCCATCTGCAGCAGCGGATACAGCAGCAGCGCCAGCAGCGCGACAAAGCCGAACAGGCCCAGGTCCACCCACGCCGACAGGATGTTGTGCGCGTATTTTCCGCTGGCGTAGCTGGCGTAGTCGCCCAGGATCGGGTGCTCGGCGATGGTGCGCAGCGCGTGCAGCGTGAGTTCGTGGCGGGCGCTGGCCGAACTCGAATGCGACAGGTCCAGCAGTTCCAGCGTGCGGTTGCCGGGCACGGCGGCGATCAGCGCGTCGAGGTTCGCTTGCAGCGCGATGACCGCCGCCGCCATCGCGGCCAGCATGGCCATGCGCGAGCGCGCCGTGTGCAGTTCGATCAGCGGCACCAGGAACAGCAGGGCGCCGAACTCGCTGCGGGCGGTATTGATGTACAGCGTGGGCAGGCCGGCCGCGTACAGCGCCCACCGCAGCGACGCCTGCCGCGTGCAGGCCAGCAGCAGCACGATGGGCAGCACGTACGAGCGCGAAAAACCCTGGTACGTGGCCACGCTGTCGGGGTCGCGCGCGGCGCCCAGCGCGGCCAGGTAAAACGCGCCGTCCACCGCGTAGCTGAACACGACGGCCGACATGCCCAGCACGCTGACCCACAGCGTGATGCGCAAGCGCCGGCTGCCGTAATCGAGCGTTTTAAAGATCACGAACAACAGGAAGATGTACAGCAGTCCCAGCACGTGGTGGCCCGTGGCGTCGCCGGCGTGGCTGCTGTGGACGGCGATCAGCACGCCGTAATAGGCAAGAAAGCCGAGCATGGCGGCATCCACGCGGTGCAGGCGGTAGCCGTCCTGGCGCAGGCGCAGCAGGTAGGACATCAGCAGCGGCGGCAGCATCAGCAGCGAGATCCAGGCGAAGTAGCCGCCCAGGTAGGCGCGGATCATGCCCAGGCCCAGCAAGGTCTGGTAAGCGAAAAAGCCGGGAAACAGCAACCATAAGCCCAGCTCGGCCCAGGCGGGCCCGAACAGGCTGAAGGCGCTGACGGCGGGCCTGGCGCCCATGCCCGTGCCCGGTCCTGAACCAGGACCGCAACCGGTCGCGGCGCGGGGAAGGGGGCCGGCCCCGGCCGGTGCGGCGGACGCTGCCGGCCATCGCGTGTCGTCAGCCGGCCACATGGATCCTCCGGCCGCGCGGGCGGTTGAGCGCATAACGGTACGACAGCTGCAGGTACACCAAGTACAGCAGCGAATAGCCGATGGTGTAAGCGAGCACGTTGTGCTGCAGCGACCATGGCGCGGCAAACGCGGTGATGGTGGTGGCGCACAGCGCCACCTGCCACACCAGTTCGATCTTCTGGCGGCCGGCCACGAAGAACACGTAGCTGAGCGGGCTGGCCACAAAATTGAGGAAGAACAGCGGCGCCATGATCTGCGCCAGTTCGCCCGCGCCGCGCCAGGCGGGACCGAAGGCCAGCACGAACAGCGCGGGGGCAGCCACCAGCAGCACCAGCGCCGGCGCCACGCCCAGCGCCACCAGCACCCGCAGCGCATGCAGGTAGGCGGGACGGCAGCTGCCGTCGGCCTGGTACTGGCGCACCGACTCGCGCTTGAACACTTCCAGCACCGACGCCGCCAGCAGCGAGATGGGCGCCGAGATCACGCGCAAGGTCAGCGCAAACAGGCCGGCCGCCATGGCGCCGTGGCGGGCGCCGATGAACAGCAGCGGCAGCTGGCCCACGGCCGTGTTGAGCAGGTTCGACGGCAGCGTGAAATGCCAGAGCGCGCGGTGCTGGTGCAG
>JBEVMD010000452.1:0-2698 GCA_040508835.1 Duganella sp.
TCCCGCGCACGCGGGAATCCATGGAACCGTCGCGCCGCGTCAGCTCATCCCGTGGACAACATCGCCGACATCCCGATCAACACCGGATATTTTTCCGTGATCACATACGTCGGAATATGCGCCAGGTAGTCCGAGAACCGGCCCTTCTGTTCGAACCGCGCCCGGAACCCCGAGCGCTCGAAGAATTCGCTCATCTGCAGCACCGTGCGCCCGCCGATGTAAATGCCGCCGCGGGCGCCCAGCGTGAGCGCCACGTTGCCGGCCACGGTGCCCAGCATGTCGCAGAAGGCGTCCAGCGTTTCCTCGCACACGGGGCAGGCGCCCTGCACGCCCCGTTCCACGATCTGCTGCGTGGTCAGGTTGTCCGGCGTGGCGCCCGCGCGGTCGCACAGCGCCCGGTACACCAGCGTCAGGCCGATGCCCGACACCAGCCGCTCGCTCGAGACATGCGCGTGCTGGCGGTGCGCGTAGCGCAGGATGTCGATTTCGCGGTCGTTGGCGGGGGCGAAAGTGCTGTGTCCCCCTTCGCTGTCGATGGCCATCCAGCGCTCGCCTGCCGCAGACAAGGGCACCAGGTACGAGACCCCCAGGCCCGCATCGGCGCCCACCAGGCCGATCACGGCGCCGGCGCGCGGGGCGCCGCCGCCCACCTGGTGCTGGTTTTCCGGCGCCAGCAGCGGCAGCGCGCGGGCCAGCGCGCGCAGGTCGTTGACCACCACCAGCGATTTCAGGCTGAATTGCGAGCACACGGCTTCGATGGAAAACGACCAGTGGTGGTTGGTCATGGTGACCCAGTCGCCGTCGATGGGGTTGGCGATGGCAATGCCCGCGTACCGGGCCTGGTAGCCGCCGGCGGCCACCGTGGCCGGCTGCGCCAGGTACGTCACCAGCGCTGCGCCCAGCGTGGGAAAGGCGGCGCAATCGGCCACCCAGATGGCGTCGATCCGGTTCGGAGCGGTTTCCAGTCCGAAGCTGGCGCTGCTGCCGCCCACGTCGGCCAGCAGGCGCGGACCGTTAGCCGTGTGCGAAAACTGATGCATGTCTCTCCCTCGTCTTTTTCTTATGGCTGTGATATTGATCGCGGCCCCCATATCGGGGCCTGTCATCGGGCTGATTATAAGTCAGCCCCCTGTTTATGGTAATCTTCGTTGAAAAGGTTTTCATAATACTTCGACAAGGATTGCACGTTGCCAGACTCTACCCCCTCCTCCGGCCCATCGACACTCATGGACGTAGCGCGCCAGGCAGGGGTTTCGCCCAGTACCGTCTCCCGCATCCTCAACGGCACGGCCAAGGTGTCGGACGACAAGCGGCAAGCCGTGCTGGCCGCCATCGCCAAGATGAACTTTGCGCCGAACCAGATGGCGCAGGGCCTGAAAAAAGGCCGCTCGATGACCATCGGCATCGTGGTGCAGGACATCTCGTCGCCGTTCTTCGACGAAACGCTGCGCGGCGTGGACGATGGCCTCAAGGGCACCGGTTACGCGTCGGTGATCGTCAGCGGCCACTGGAACGCCGAGGAGGAATCGGACCGCGTGCGCCTGCTGCTGGCGCGCAAGGTCGACGGCATCATCCTGCTGTCGGGCCGCATTTCGGACGACGCCGTGCTGGGCTTTTCCGGCCAGCGGCCCATCGTCTCCACGGGCCGTGCGCTGGCCACGCGCACCGCGCTCGGGTTCAAGATCGACAACGAACACGGCGCCTGGCTGGCCGTGCGCCACCTGGTGGAACTCGGCCACCGCCGCATCGCCTTCATTTCCGGCCCGGCCAACAACCACGATGCCGACGAGCGGCTGGCCGGCTACCGCCGCGCGCTGACCGAAGCGCAGATCGACATCGACCCGGCGCTGATCGTGGAAGGCAATTACCATGAAGCGAGCGGGATGCTGGCCATGAACCGGCTGTTCGACAGCCACCAGCAATTCACGGCCGTCTTTGCCGCCAACGACCTCAGTGCCTATGGCGCCCGGCTGGCGCTGTACCGCAAGGGCATCCGCGTGCCCGACGATATCTCGCTGGTGGGCTTCGACGACCTGCCCGGCTCGTCGTACACGACGCCGCCGCTGACCACGATCCGCCAGCCCCTGTACGACATGGGCCGCATCGCCACCCAGGCGCTGCTGCGGCTGATCAATGGCGAACCGGCCCAGGGCGAAATCCCGCCGGTGGAACTGGTCGTGCGCGAAACCACCAGAAGAGTTCGCTAAGCCCGCATCGCAGCCGGCATCCACGGCAGGCAGACGGCAGGCAGACAATAGGCACACGCTAAGCGCGAGCATTCGGGCAGCGATACGGTATCGCCCTTACAATAATGACGTTTCGCCTCACCATACGGTTTTTTTCAACCCCCTCCATAAAGGAAGCTCCATGGAACATACCCTGCCACCACTGCCTTATGCCATCGACGCCCTGGCGCCGCACATCTCGCAAGAAACGCTGGAATACCACTACGGTAAGCACCACCAAACGTATGTCACCAACTTGAACAACCTGATCAAGGGTACCGAGTTCGAAAACCTGTCGCTGGAAGACATCATCAAGAAATCGTCGGGCGGCATTTTCAACAATTCGGCCCAGGTATGGAACCACACGTTCTACTGGAACAGCCTGACCCCGGGCGGCAAAGCCGTCAGCGGCGCGCTGGCCGATGCCATCGACGCCAAATGGGGCTCGTTCGACAAGTTCAAGGAAGAGTTCA
>JBEVMD010000514.1:0-5532 GCA_040508835.1 Duganella sp.
CTTGGAAATGATGGAGCGCTCCATGGCCTTGATGATCAGATCGGCCGCTTCCAGCCAGCCCATGTGGCGCAACATCATTTCCGCCGACAGGATCAGCGAACCGGGATTGACGTAATCCTTGCCCGCGTACTTGGGCGCGGTGCCGTGCGTGGCTTCGAACATGGCCACCGAGTCCGACATATTGGCGCCCGGCGCGATGCCGATGCCGCCCACCTGGGCAGCGAGCGCGTCCGAAATATAGTCGCCGTTCAGGTTCAGGGTGGCAATCACGCTGTACTCTGCCGGGCGCAGCAGGATCTGCTGCAGGAAAGCGTCGGCAATCGAATCCTTGACGATGATGTCCCGGCCGGTACGGGGATTTTTAATCTTGCACCACGGGCCGCCGTCGATCAGCTCGGCGCCGAATTCCTGGACCGCCACCTGGTACGCCCAGTCGCGGAAGCCGCCCTCGGTGTACTTCATGATGTTGCCCTTGTGGACGATGGTGACCGACGGCTTGTCGTTGTCGAGCGCGTACTGCAGCGCCTTGCGCACCAGGCGCTGCGTGCCTTCTATCGACACCGGCTTGACGCCGATACCGGTCGTGTCCGGGAAGCGGATATTGGTCACGCCCATTTCCCGGACCAGGAAGTCGATCAGCTTTCTGGCGCCGTCCGAACCCTGCGCATACTCGATGCCGGCGTAGATGTCTTCCGAGTTTTCGCGGAAGATCACCATCTGGGTTTTTTCCGGCTCGCGCACGGGCGATGGCACGCCGGGGAAGTAGCGCACCGGGCGCAGGCACACGTACAGGTCCAGCTGCTGGCGCAGCGTCACGTTGAGCGAGCGGATGCCGCCGCCCACCGGCGTCGTCAGCGGGCCCTTGATCGACACCACGTAGTCCTTCAGCACGCTCAGCGTTTCTGCCGGCAGCCACACGTCGGGGCCGTACAGGCGGGTCGATTTCTCACCAGCATAAATTTCCATCCAGTGGATCTTGCGCTCGCCGCCATAGGCCTTGGCCACGGCCGCATCCACCACCTTGATCATCACCGGCGTGACGTCGATGCCGGTGCCGTCGCCTTCGATGAAGGGAATGATCGGATGGTTCGGCACATGGAGGGTGCAATCGGGGTTGACCGTGATTTGCTGGCCGTCCGCAGGGACGTTGATATGCTGATACATCGAGTTCTCCGAGGTGGATGCCAGGCAAACAGCTTACAATGCTGCTCCAGGGCGAAGGAATGCAACCGGTCTTCTATAAGACATAAGACACGGCAATCTTTCGCATTATGCACGACTATGATGCGAGGCGCTAGCCTACACCAATCCCCAGACAGCATGGCATCGATTCTATGGCGTTAATCTTATTCAACAAGCCGTTCCAGGTCCTGTGCCAGTTTTCACCGCAGGACGGCAAGGCCACCCTGGCCGACCACCTCGACATTCCCAAGATCTACCCGGCAGGCCGGCTCGACTATGACAGCGAGGGCCTGATGCTGCTTACCGACGACGGCAAGCTGCAGCACGCCATTGCCCATCCCGACCACAAGGAAGCCAAGGTCTACCTGGTGCAGGTGGAAGGCGTGGCCGACGCCGCCAGCCTGGCAAAGTTGCAGGCGCCGATCGACCTCGGCGATTTTACGACGCAGCCGTGCCACGCCGTGCGCATTGCCGAGCCGGAATGGCTGTGGCCGCGCAATCCGCCGATCCGCGAACGCGCGGGGCAGCCGACCAGCTGGCTGGCGATCACTTTACAGGAAGGCAAAAACCGCCAGGTGCGGCGCATGACGGCTGCCGCGGGTTTGCCCACGCTGCGCTTGATCCGCACGGCCATCGGCGGCATCTCGCTGGCCACGCATCCGCTGATGCCGGGCCAGTGGATGGAAGTCTCGCCAACAGATCTGACCCCGTAGGCCCTACTCCGCCTCTCGTTAGCGAGATGCATGCCCCACCGCATGGGGTCGTAACCCGGCCCTGGCAGTACGGGTTAATCACCGGCGCTCCAAGCGAAAAAACCCGCGCTGACCGAAGTCAGGCGGGTTCTTGCTGCTCTTTCCGCGAGGGGAATTAAGCGGCGGTTGCCAGTGCTTTGACAGCAGCGGCCAGACGGCTCTTATGGCGAGCTGCCTTGTTTTTGTGGATGATTTTCTTGTCAGCGATGCTGTCGATGGTCGACACCGATTTGGTGAAGATTTCGGCGGCGGCGGCTTTGTCGCCAGCCTGGATCGCTTTACGAACTGCTTTGATTGCAGTGCGCAGGGTCGAACGCTGCGACGAGTTGTGCGCGTTTTGTTTAACTGCTTGACGAGCACGTTTGCGCGCTTGTGCGGTATTTGCCATGGAATTTCCTAAAATAAAGGTAGTTTGCAAACATTATCGTTTGCCAAACAGGTCGTTCGTGTGCCGAACCAAGTGAGTCAAACTGCTGCCTGCCAAACAATTATTGTCTGCATAACAGAATTCTGTACAGCCAGCGATTATAGCGATATTTTTCGGCCGGAGCAACTATAATCACGCCCCATGAACCTGCTCAGAACTTTAGCCGCTATTTCCAGCATGACAATGCTGTCCCGACTCACCGGGTTGTTGCGAGACATACTATTTGCCCGCGCGTTTGGCGCCGGCGGCCTGACCGACGCCTACAACGTGGCGTTCCGCCTGCCCAACCTGCTGCGCCGGCTGTTTGCCGAAGGCGCGTTCTCGCAGGCGTTCGTGCCCATTTTATCTGAATACAAGAACCAGAAGTCGCTGGAAGAAACCCGCACCCTGGCCGACCACGTGGGGACCACGCTGGTGTGGTCCACGCTGGTCGTGACCGTGATCGGCATCATTGCCGCACCGGCGCTGCTGCTGGCCGTGGCGGGCGGGCTGACGCCCGAGGCGTTCGACGCCGGCGTGTGGATGACGCGCCTGATGTTCCCGTATATCTCGTTCATGGCGTTCGTGGCGCTCGCCGGCGGCATTTTGAATACCTGGAGCCAGTTCAAGATCCCCGCGTTCACGCCGGTGCTGTTCAACCTGGCCTCGATTGCCGCCTCGCTGTTCCTGCAGCAGCACCTGGAACAGCCGATCTACGCCATGGCCATTGCCGTGTTCGTGGGCGGCATCCTGCAGGTGGCAATCCAGATTCCCGCGCTGGTCAAGATCGGCATGCTGCCGCGGCTCTCGCTCAACCCCGTCATCGGCCTGCGCGACGCGGGCGTGCGCCGCGTGCTCAAGAAGATGGCGCCAGCCCTGTTTGCCGTATCGGCTGCGCAGATCAGCCTGCTGATCAACACGGGCATCGCCGCCCGCCTGGCCGAAGGCAGCATCTCGTTCCTTACCTATGCCGACCGCCTGATGGAATTTCCCACCGCCCTGCTGGGCGTGGCGCTGGGCACCATCCTGCTGCCCAGTCTGTCGAAAGCCAATGCCAGCGGCGACCGCGAAGAATACTCGGCGCTGCTCGACTGGGGCCTGCGCCTGACCTTTTTGCTGGCCATGCCCGCCGCCGTAGGCCTGGCCACGCTGGCCGAACCGCTGATCGCCACCCTGTTCCAGAACGGTAAATTCACGGCTGCCGCCGCCCAGGCGTCGGCCGAACCGCTGGTGGCCTACAGCGTGGGCCTGCTGGGCATCATCCTGGTCAAGACGCTGGCGCCCGCGTTTTATGCGCAGCAGGACATCCGCACCCCGGTGCGCATCGCCATCGGCGTGCTCGTCGCCACCCAATTGATGAACATGATCTTCGTGCCGCACCTGGCCGTGGCCGGCCTGGCGCTGTCGATCAGCCTGGGCGCGTGCGTGAACGCCAGCTTCCTGTACGCGGGCCTGCGCAAGCGCGACATCTACCGCCCCAAGCCCGGCTGGCCGCTGTTCTTTGCCAAGCTGGTGGTGGCGTGCGCGCTGATGGGCGCCGTGGCCTGGTTCGGCGCGCGCCAGCTCGACTGGCTGTCGATGCAGCACCAGACCCTGCTGCGCCTGGGCGCGCTGCTGCTGCTGATCGCCGTGTGCTGCGTGGTGTACTTCGGCGCGCTGCTGGTCATGGGCTTCCGCCCGCGCGACTTCAAGCGCATGGCGCGCTGAAGCGCCCGCCCCTGCACCCGGTCTCCGCTCTCCGGTACTTCATCTAAGTCGCGGCCGCTTCCTTGCCTTCTTGCGGCGGGGTTTCCGGGGCAGGTTCGGGTTCCGGCTCGCGTTCCGGCTCAGTTTCCGGCGCCGGTTGCGCCGGCTGCACCTCGGGCACGGGCTCCGGCTGCGGTGGCGGGAACAATCCCGGCGCTGCCGGCGGCGCGTCCGGCGTGACGGGGGCGGCGGGCGCTGCGCCCGTCGTGGCCGGCCCGGCAGCGACAAAGCGCCACTCGGAAATCTTTTGCTTGCCTGCCAGGTTCTGGAACCGCGCCGGGAAGTTGCCGATCTTGACCGGCCGCGCGTCCGACAGGCTGTACACGGCCATCACGCCCGTCTTCTCGCCCAGGTACACGATGCCCCATTCCGCCTTGCCCGTCATGGGATCGACAAAGATCTTGCGCAGGTGGCGGCGCGGCGTGGGAAAGCGCGGATCGCGCAGCAGGTCCTTGAGCGACGCCGGCTGCGCCAGCTGGCCGGCCGGCGTGGCGTCCGCATAGCTTTGCAGGGCGTCGCTGAAGGCGGCGCCGATCACCAGCAACTGCTGCTCGGCGCGGCTGCGCTGGACGGTGGCGCCCAGCTTGAGCGAGGCGGCCGCCACCAGCGCGATGATGGCCACCACGATGATCACGCTCACGTAGGTAAAGCCGGCGGCGTGCCGTGCTGGCGGGAGTGGCCGGCGCGGCGCACCGGGAAGCGGCCGGCCCATCACCAGTCGGCGTAAGGCTTGCCGCTACGGTCGTTGCCGGGCGCGCCGCTCTTGATGTCGTACACGCCGCCCTTGAGGCCATCCTCGGGCGGGATGATGATCCAGGTGGTGTCGCTGTCGGTGACGGGGTCGCGCGGCAAGGCCCGCAGGTATTTTTTTTCCACCAGCTGGTCGAGCGAATCGGGATAGCGGCCCGTGTCGCCGTAGTATTGATCGATCAGCCCGCGCAGATTGCGCAGGTTATCGGCCAGCACCACTTCCTTCGATTTGTCCACGCTGGGAAAATAACGGGGCACGGCCAGCGTGAGCATCAGCGCCACGATGCCGAGCACCACCAGCAATTCGATCAGCGTAAAACCGCTGACGACTCGCGCACCCCTGCTTGCCCTGGTCTTCATGTGGTCACCACTTCCGCTTACCATTTTCGATAAGGCACGCCGTTCAGGCCCGCCTTCTCGCTCTGGCTGTAGACGTCGTACACGTCCTCGCCCTCTTTCGGATCGTCGGCTTCGCTGGCGTAACTGCGCTTGCCCCAGGTTTGCGCCTCCGTCAGCGTGGCGTCGGGATTGAACGGATCGCGCGGCACCCGGCGCAGGAAATAAATCCTGGCCTGCTTGGGGTTCTGCACATCGGGCACGCCCTCCACCAGCACGTCGAGCGTTTTCGGGTAGCCGGTGGACGTGACGCTGCGCGGCACGCGGCCCTGGTCGTACGCCAGCTTGTAGGCGTCGATG
>JBEVMD010000585.1:0-21267 GCA_040508835.1 Duganella sp.
TTGCGCCCGGAATGCAGTCCCACACCCGTGGTGCGGACCAGTTCTTTGATGGTGCGTTGTTTTAACATGGCTTGATTATATCCAAGTTGGCCGGCCAGCGCCGGGGCCGGCAGCAGCCAGGCCGAAGGCCCGCATCATGGGTGCTCCGATTCCGTGTGCACCGCCTCGCGCCGCACCAGGTAGATGCCGCTGGCAATAATGATACCCGCACCGAGCAGCGTATAGCCATCCGGCAGCGCCTGCCACAACAGCCAGTCGATGGCCACGCCCCAGGCCAGCGCCGTGTACTCGAACGGCGCCACGATCGACGCCTTGCCCGTACTAAAAGCCTTGGTGATGGCCAGCTGGCCGAAAAAGCCCGACAGCGCCAGCGCCAGCAGCACCCAGCCGTCGGCCGCGCGCACCGGCACCCACACGGGCCAGGCCAGCGCCACGGCGCCCACCGACATCAGGGTCAGCAGCCAGAACATCATCGATTCGGTGCTGTCGGTGCGCGCCAGCAGCCGCGCGGTAATGGCCGACACCGCGTAGCAGGCGGCAGCGGCCAGCACAGCCAGCCCGCCCAGCGTCAGGAACCCCGTGCCGTCGGGACGCAGCACCACCAGCACGCCGAGCAGCCCGACACCGATGGCCACCCACTGCCCCGCCGCCACCCGCTCCTTGAGCACGAATACCGACAGCATGGTGATCAGCGCCGGAGCGATGAAGAAAATCGAATACGCCTCGGCCAGCGACAGCGCCTTCAGGCCGAACGCGAAGGTCGTGAGCATGGCGATGCCCAGCACGGCCCGGAACACGTGCATGCCCCAGCGCACGCGCAGGATGCCGCGAAACGCGCCGCGATGCCAGATGTACGCGCACAGCAGCGGCAGCGAACTGAGCGAACGTAGCGCCGTGACCTGGGTGGCGGGATACGTAGCGGACAGCAGTTTCATGGTGGTGTCCATGAACGAGAACATCATCACGGCGATCAGCATCGCGTAAATGCTGTGCAGGTTTTCCTTGCGCGATATTTTGGGGGGAGGGGAAGACATGGCGGAAGACAGAAGAAGCTCCTTGCTGCGCAGGTCCGGGCGGACCACGGGGGAACGTCATCATGGCGACGTCCGGAGCCAGGACCGCCAGGCAGGCGATCGGCCTCGATTATAACAACTTGATAATGGTTTTGCAGTGGCGGCGACCGCTCCAACGTCAGGGCAACAACATCACCAGCTTGAGGTCATGGCGCTGCGCCAGGTGCAGCGTCACTTGCGTGAAATGGAGCGCGCCCAGGCGCGGGTGCTGGAAGCGGCGCAGGCCGCCGTCACGGCCCACCACGTCCTGCAAGGTCCACAGCGCGTGGAATTCGGCACTGCCTTGCGCCAGGTCGGCAATCAGGCTGTCGATGACGGGCTCGCTGCAGCACCTCGGCCAGGCGCGCCAGCAGCTTACGCGATGCCGACACTTCTCTACCCTGCTCCAGCCACGTGAGCCAGGTCGGGCTGACATCGCACAGCTGCGCCAGTTCTTCGCGGCGCAAGCCCGGCGTGCGGCGCGTCCGCCACCGGGCAGGCCGACCGCGCCTGGCGTGACGCGTTCGCGGTGGGCGCGGATGAAATCGCCGAGCTTGGTGTGCATGGTAGTACCTTATACCAGGATAAAACGTTGGCTTGTTACAGGATAAAAACCCGCCTATTCTGCCCTGACCGCCACCACTTTTGGAGAAAATCATGCAACAGCAAGCCATCGTCGCCCGCCAGTTCGGCACCACGGCCAGCGCTTATCTGACCAGCACGGTTCACGCGCAAGGCGCCGACCTGGTGGCACTGCGCGAAATTGCGGCCGGCGTGACCGGCAGCGACAAACAACCGGTCGTGCTCGACCTGGGCTGCGGCGCCGGCCACGCCAGCTTTGCGGTGGCGCCCGTGGCGCAGTCGGTGACCGCATTCGATTTGTCGCCCGAAATGCTGGCCGTGGTGGCCGACGCGGCGCGCGAGCGGGGATTGGACCAGATCGTCACGCAGCAAGGCAATGTGGCGAGCCTGCCATTTGCCGACGCGTCGTTCTGCATGGTGATGACGCGCTTCTCGGCGCACCACTGGCTCGACGTCCCGGCCGCGCTGCGCGGCGTGCGGCGCGTGCTGAAACCCGGCGGCGTGTTGGTCGTCATCGACATCACGGCGCCCGAGTCGCCGCTGCACGACACCACCTTGCAGGCCGTGGAGCTGCTGCGCGACGGCTCGCACGTGCGCGACTACCGGCCATCCGAATGGCTGCGCATGCTGGACGACGCCGGCTTTGCAGGCGAACGCGTGCGCGACTGGAAACTGCCCATGCACTTCGACGAGTGGACTGCGCGCATGCGCACGCCCCCCGAACGCGTGACGGCCATCCGCAGCATGCTGCGCACCGCACCGGCGGAGACGCGCGACTATTTTGCGGTGCAGGACGATGAGACGTTCACCATCGATTCCACGCTGTTCAGGGCGTCCGCCCGATAATTGCCCAGTGTCAATACCGCGCCGCCGTTTCGCTGGAATCATGGCCTTCCAATATGAAGCGGAGGAAATATGGATACGTGCCAGCAGTGCGGTGCCGGTATCAATGTCGTCAAGCCCGCGTGCGGGACCTGCGGTACGCCCGTGACGCCGGTCCAGAAGAAGCCGGTGGACCTCGCGCCCGCGTGGCGCGCCAGGTTTGCAATCATCGACAAAGCGGGCGGCCCGTCGCTGTCACGGTTGAAATCGCTGTCAGTCGGTGAGCGCTTCAAGCTCCTGAACTGGTGGGCGCTGTTCTTAGGCGCGTTTTACTACGTTGCGAAAGGGATGTGGCGCAAAGCAATTGTGCTCACGACAGCGTTGTTCTTTGGCGTGCTGCTGCTGGAACTGATCCTGGACGCGCTTGCCCTGCCCACCGCTGGCAATGGCATTGCGACCGGCGCAACCGCCGCCGTATATGGGCTGCGCGCCAATATCGACTACTACAAAAAAGTCATGCTGGGACAAAACGGCTGGTGGTAACGCGATCGAACCACCCGCACCAGTAGTTCGGGGTCAGTGCCGACAGTCGGACATCGGGGAACTTCGTCGTTGAAGCAGGCTTCAACAAATAAGTTCAATGTTGTCCGAATGTCGGCACTGACCCCGACGTTACGACGTGATGGGATTACAGCTGGCCCAGCAGCGTCTCCGCGTTCGACACTTCAAACTTGCCGCCCTGCTCGATGTTCAGTTGGGTGACCTTGCCGTCTTCCACCAGCAGCGAGTAGCGCTGCGAGCGGGTGCCCATGCCGTGCTTGCTGAAGTCGGCGTCCAGGCCCAGCGCCTTGCTGTAGGCGGCGTTACCGTCGGCCATCATGCGCACGATGCCGGTGGCTTGCTGGTCGCGGCCCCAGGCGCCCATCACGAATGCGTCGTTGACCGAGATGCACCAGATTTCATCGACGCCCTTGGCTTTCAGTTCGTCCGCGTGTTTCACGTAGCCCGGCACGTGCTGTGCCGAGCAGGTTGGGGTATAGGCGCCCGGCAGGCCGAAGATGGCGATCTTCTTGCCCTTGACCAGGTCTTGCACGTTGAACGTGTTCGGGCCCAGTGCGCAGCCTTCGGTTTCGGTGTCGATGAATTCGGACAGGGTGCCTTCCGGCAGTTGGTCGCCGATCTTGATGGTCATGGTGACTCCTTTATAAAATGTTGGAACGAAAAAAAGCCGCGACGCGCGCGGCTGCGATAAGGCAGTATGCCTGAAGCGCCGCGCCTTTGCAGGCGGGCGCCTCAGAATGTAGGCCTGGAGGGCTTAACATAACCTTCAGGGCAAGGCGCAGCGACGAAGACAGTACGCATGTACGGCGAGGCGCTGCAACGAAGCCATGGAGGTTTTGTTACGCGCTCTTAGTCGGCTTGCTTGCGCAGGAAGGCCGGAATGTCATAGGTCTCCATGCCATTCTTTTCCATCGCGCGCACCTGCTCCGACGCCGACTCGCGACGCCAGACGGCTGGCGCCTTCATGCCGTCGAAGCCGGCCGCGCCGGAACCCATCACGCCGGTGGAACCCATCGACACGCCAGCTGCCGCGCCGCCCATGCCGGCCGATGGCATCAGCGGGCTGTTGTTGGTACCGGTGCGCAGCATTTGCTGCGGTACCAGCTGCACGTGCTTCTTGTTCTTGCCCAGGCCCGTGGCCACCACGGTGACGCGGATCTCGTCGCCCATGGTGTCGTCGTAGGCGATACCTTGTGCGATCGATGCGTCAGGCGCGGCAAAGGCGCGCACGGCCGCCATGACTTCCTTGATCTCCTTGCCTTTCAGGCCACGGCTGGCGGTCACGTTGACCAGCACACCGCGCGCACCCGACAGGTCCACGCCGTCCAGCAGCGGCGACGCCACTGCCTGTTCGGCCGCGATGCGCGCACGGTCGACGCCCGACGCGGTTGCGGTGCCCATCATGGCCTTGCCCTGCTCGCCCATGATGGTTTTCACGTCGTTGAAGTCGACGTTGATATGGCCTGGCACGTTGATGATCTCGGCGATACCGGCCACTGCGTTGTTCAGTACATCGTCGGCGTGCTGCAGCCATTCGATCAGCGATTCGTCTTCGTAGATCTCTTCGAGCTTTTCGTTGAGGATCACGATCAGCGAGTCGACGTTGGCCGACAGCTGCTCCAGGCCTTCGTCGGCGATGTCCATGCACTTCTGGCCTTCGTGCGAGAACGGTTTCGAGACCACGGCCACGGTCAGCGCGCCCAGCGACTTGGCCACTTCCGCCACGATCGGTGCGGCGCCGGTGCCGGTGCCGCCGCCCATGCCGGCAGCGATGAAGACCATGTGCGCGCCGCGCAGCGCGTCTTCGATGCGCGCGCGCGATTCTTCGGCCAGCTTGCGGCCGACGTCCGGCTTCATGCCGGCGCCCAGGCCGGTCTCGCCGATCTGGATGATGTTGTCCGCGCGCGAAGTGGCCAGCGCCTGCGCATCGGTATTGGCGGCGATGAACTCCACGCCGGACATGCCCTTGTTGATCATGTGTTGAACCGCATTGCCACCTGCTCCGCCGACACCGACCACCTTGATAACGGTGCCCAAAGCTGCGTTATCGACCATATCAAACTCCATGATGTGCTCCCTATCAGTTTGCCGTTTCCAAGCGCCAGTCCTCATAGTAGTAGGAGAACTGGAGATTGAAAACTGCAGATTTAATTTAAATGATTTAGTTAGTTACGTTCTTTGCTTCAGTTGCGTGCTGCGTCGTTCTGCTTTGTGCTGCATATTCCTGGTACTTCTTGTTCTTTGCTGCTCGTTCTTTGCTGCTTGTTCTTTGCTCCGCTCAGAAATTCCCGAGGAACCATTCCTTCATGCGCTGCCACACCGCCTTCACCGAGCCATCCTGCCGCGTGACGATATGGCCACGCAGGTACTGCTTTTTCGCTTCCAGCAGCAGGCCCAGTACCGTCGCGTAGCGCGGGCTGCGCACCACGTCGGCCAGCTGGCCGCGGTAGTCGGGCGTGCCCAGGCGCGCCGGCCGCAGGAAGATGTCTTCCGCCATCTCCACCATGCCCGGCATGATGGCCGTGCCGCCCGTGAGGACGATCCCCGACGACAGCACGCCTTCATAACCCGATTCGCGCACCACCTGGTGCACCATCGCGAACAGTTCTTCCACGCGCGGTTCGATCACGGCGGCCAGCGCCTGGCGCGACAGGGTGCGCGGACCGCGGTCGCCCAGTCCCGGCACTTCCAGCGTTTCGCCCGGATCGGCCAGCACCTGCTTGGCCACGCCGAAACGGATCTTGATCTCTTCCGCTTCGGCGGTGGGCGTGCGCAGCGCCATGGCGACGTCGTTGGTGATCTGGTCGCCCGCGATCGGGATCACCGCCGTGTGGCGGATCGCGCCATCGGAGAACACCGCCACGTCGGTGGTGCCGCCGCCGATGTCGATCAGGACCACGCCCAGTTCTTTTTCGTCGGTCGTCAGCACCGCGTCGGCGGAGGCCATCGGCTGCAGGATCAGGTCCGACACTTCCAGTCCGCAGCGGCGCACGCACTTGACGATGTTCTGCACCGCCGACACGGCGCCGGTCACGATATGGACTTTGACTTCGAGACGGATGCCGCTCATACCGATCGGCTCGCGCACATCTTCCTGGCTGTCGACAATGAACTCCTGCGGCACGGTGTGCAGCAATTGCTGATCAGTCGGAATGTTAACCGCCTTTGCCGTTTCGATGACGCGCGCTACGTCGGTGGCCGTGACTTCCTTTTCCTTGATCGCGACCATGCCGCTCGAATTGAAGCTGCGGATATGGCTGCCCGCGATGCCGGCGTACACATTGCGGATCTTGCAGTCGGCCATGAGCTCCGCCTCTTCCAGCGCGCGCTGGATCGATTCGACGGTCGCTTCGATGTTCACCACCACGCCTTTTTTCAGGCCCTTCGATTCGTGCTGACCCAGCCCGATCACTTCGTGGCGTCCATCACCCATCACCTCCGCCACCACGGCCACCACCTTGGAGGTGCCGATGTCGAGACCGACGATCAGGTTTTTCGCGTCTTTTGTCATGTTACTTTTCTCGCCTGCTTATCTTAATGTTGTGATGGAACGCTCGTTGTTTTTTTGATCGCCTGCTTTTTCGGCCATGCGCCGTCCTTCGGTATCTTCAAGCCCTTCGCACTGAGCGCCAACCCGTTCTGGTAGCGCATGTCGATGGTCTCGATGTCGGGCAGGTGCTCCACCAGCTGCGGGTAGATGCCCAGCAGCCGGTCCACCCGCTCCTTCAGGGTGGTGCTGGTCTGCTCGCGCCCCAGCGCCACGCTCATGCCGTTATCGAGGCGCACGGTCCACGCATAGCGGCTCGACAGCGACAGCGCCTGCGGCACCAGCTTGAGCGGCGCAAACCAGCCGCGCAACTCGTCGTAGCGCGACAGCACTTCGCGCTCGCTGCCTTCCGGGCCGTCGAATTCCGGCAGCTCGTGATCCTCTTCCGCCTCCGCCAGGTTGGCGGTAAAGACATCGCCCTTGGTCGACAGCAGGCGGCCATCCTCGCCCCATGTGCCCAGCGCCTCGTGCTCTTCCAGCGTGACGATCAGCTGGTTGGGCCACTCGCGCCGCACCGTTGCGCGCCGCACCCACGGCACTGCCTCGAACACCTGGCGCACGGCGTCCAGGTTGGCGGTGAAGAAGTTGCCCTTTAAACGCCACAGGGAGCTGTTGCGCAGGGTGAGCTGATTCACGTGCCGCAGCCCGTCGCGGTCCATGCTCTCGACGCGGATCGTGCGCAGGTCGAAGGCGGGACGCTGCGCCACCCACCACACGCCAGCGGCGATGCATGCCAGCAGCGCGGCTGCAAACAGCGCGCTGGCGGTGGCATTCAAGGCTTTAGCGTCTTGCCACATGGCCGGGTCAACCCTTCATCTTCAAACGCGCCGTGCGCAGGATTTCCACGCACAGGTCTTCATAGCTCATGCCTTCTGCGCGCGCCGCCATCGGCACCAGCGAGTGGCCCGTCATGCCCGGCGACGTGTTCACCTCGAGCAGGAACGGCTGCTGATCGCGCTCGCGCAGCAGCACGTCCACCCGCCCCCAGCCTTCGCACCCGATGTTGCGGTACGCGGCGACCGCGATGCGCTGCATTTCGGCGGCCAGTTCCGCCGGCAGCACGGCCGGGCAGATGTACCGGGTATCGTCGCTGAAGTACTTGTTCTGGTAGTCGTAGTTGCCGGCCGGGGCGATGATCTCCACGATGGCCAGCGCTTTCGCATCGGCGCCGGAGCCCAGCACCGCCACCGTGAATTCACGGCCGGTGACGAATTCCTCAGCCAGCACGGCGTCGTCGATGGCGGCGGCGATATCGCACGCGGCCTTGAAGTCGGCGCTTGCCTCCACCTTGGTGATGCCGATGGTGGAGCCTTCATGCGGCGGCTTGACGATCAGCGGCAGTCCCAGGTCGGCGCTCACGGCGTCCAGGTCGGAATGGGCGTCGATGACCGCGTAGCGCGGCGTGGGCAGGCCGGCGGCCAGCCACAGGATCTTGGTGGTGATCTTGTCCATGGCCACGGCGCTGGCCATCACGCCGCTGCCCGTGTACGGAATGCCCAGCAGCTCCAGCGCGCCCTGCAGGCTGCCGTCTTCGCCGTAGCGGCCGTGCAGCGCGATGAACACGCGGTCGAATTTTTGCTCGGCCAGTTCGGCCAGCGAGCGCTCGCCCGTGTCGAAGCCGTGGGCGTCCACGCCCTTGCTCTGCAAGGCTTTCAGTACGCCGCCGCCGGACATGAGCGACACTTCGCGCTCGGCAGAGCGTCCGCCGAACAGCACGCCCACCTTGCCCAGCGCCTGGATGTCTACTTTGGAGATAGTGCTCATGGTCAGACCTTTGGATAATTCGTCAGTTTGGCTGGCACGGCGCTGATGGCGCCGGCGCCCATGGTGATGACGACGTCGCCGTCGCGCACCACGCTCATGATGGTTTCCGGCATATCGCCGATGTTTTCCACGAAAATCGGCTCGATCTTGCCCCGTGCGCGCAGCGCATGCGCCAGCGCGCGGCCGTCGGCGGCCACGATCGGCGCTTCGCCGGCCGCATACACCTCGGCCAGCACCAGTACGTCGGGCGCGCCCAGCACCTTGACGAAATCCTCGAACAGGTCGCGCGTGCGGCTGTAGCGGTGCGGCTGGAACGCCAGCACCAGGCGACGGCCCGGGTACGCGGCGCGCGCGGCGGCCAGCGTGACTTCCGTTTCCACCGGGTGGTGGCCGAAATCGTCCACCAGGGCGAACGTCCCACCTGCCGGGATAGCAACTTCGCCATAACGGGTAAAGCGGCGGCCCACGCCGCCGAAACCGGCCAGCCCAGCCTGCGTGTGATGGTCCTCGATGCCGATTTCGCGGGCAATCGCAATCGCCGAGCAGGCATTCTGCACATTGTGCAGGCCGGGCTGGTTCAGCACCACGTCCAGGTCCGGATAACCTTCCTGGAGCACGGTGAAGTGCATTTCCACGCCCACGGCGCGGGCGTTCACGGCGCGCACTTCCGCGTCTTCATGGAAGCCGTACGTGGTCACCGGTTTGGTCACGTGCGGGATGATGGCGCGCACGTGCGGGTCGTCGATGCACAGCATGGCGCGGCCATAGAACGGCAGGCGGTGCGTGAAGTGCACGAACGCCTGCTTGAGCTTTTCGAAATCGTGCTCGTACGTGTCCATGTGGTCGGCGTCGATATTGGTGATCACCTCGATCATCGGCGTCAGGTTCAGGAACGACGCATCCGATTCATCGGCTTCCGCCACCAGGTAGTCGCCGGTGCCCAGCTTTGCATTGGCGCCGGCGGCGGTCAGGCGCCCGCCGATCACGAACGTGGGATCGAGGCCGCCCTGCGCCAGCACCGACGCCACCAGGCTGGTGGTCGTGGTCTTGCCGTGGGTGCCCGCAATGGCGATGCCGCGCTTTAAGCGCATCAATTCGCCCAGCATCACGGCGCGCGGCACGATCGGCACCTTGCGCGCGCGCGCAGCCACCAGCTCCGGGTTGTCCTGCTGGACGGCGGTGGACGTCACCACGGCGTCGGCGGCGCCGATGTTTTCCGTCGCGTGGCCCTGGAACACTGTGGCGCCCATGTCCGCCAGGCGCTGGGTGACAGCGTTGCTGCCCAGGTCCGAGCCGGACACGGAATAGCCGAGCGTGAGCAGCACTTCGGCAATGCCGCTCATCCCGCTGCCGCCGATGCCGACGAAGTGTATATTGCGTACTTTATGTTTCACCGCTTGATTCCTATACTGTTACTTTTAACGCTAGTTGTTCCCGCTAGTTGTTCGATCACCTGCGCGATCGCCTCGTTGGCATCACGCTTGCCTGCCTGGTGCGCCTTCGCGGCCATGGTCAGGCACGCGGTGCGGGTGAGGGTTTCCAGCAGCGCCGCCACGCTTTGCGCGCTCATTTCCGTCTGCGGCATGTGGATCGCCGCGTTCTGTTTCGCCATCCACTGCGCGTTGTCGCGCTGGTGGCTGGTGGTGGCCGCCACCAACGGCACCAGCACGCTCGCCACGCCGGCGGCGGTCAGCTCCGACACCGTGATGGCGCCGGCGCGGCAGATCACCACGTCCGCCTGCGCATAGGCGGCGGCCATGTCGTCGATGAAGTCGACCACGTTCGCCTGCACGCCCGCCTGCGCGTACGACGCGCGCAAGGCGTCGATATTCTTCTTGCCCGACTGGTGCGTCACGACCGGCCGACGTTCGGCGGGGATCAGCGCCAGCGCGGCAGGCAGGTTGTCGTTGAGCGCCCTGGCGCCCAGGCTGCCGCCGACGACCAGGATGCGCAATGCGCCGCTGCGGCCGGCGAACCGTTCGGTCGGTGCGGGCAGGTCCAGGATCTCCTGGCGCACCGGGTTACCGGTCACCACCGCCTTGTCGGCCGCCTTGCCGAAATCGGCCGGAAAGCCGAAGCACACGCGCTCCGCGAACGGCACCAGCGTCTTGTTCGACAACAGCAGCGCGGCGTCGGCATTGACCAGCGCCAGCGGCGCACCGCGCATCTTCGCCATCAGGCCGCCAGGCACCGTAACGTAGCCGCCCATGCCCAGGATGACGTCGGGCCGGCGCTGGCCGATAAAGCCGTAGCAGGCCACGAACGCCTTCACCATTTTCAGCGCGCCGCCCAGCGAGTGCTTCAGGCCCTTGCCGCGCATGCCGGTAAAGTCGATGCTGTCCATGGCGATGCCATGTTTGGGCACCAGGTCCTGCTCCATGCCGGCCGCAGTGCCCAGCCATGTCACTTCCCAGCCGCGCGCGCGCATGGTCTGCGCAATCGCCAGGCCCGGGAAAATGTGGCCGCCGGTGCCGGCCGCCATGATCATCAGTCGTTTCATAATCTGCCACCACGCATCAGGACCCGGTTCTCGTAGTCGATCCGGAGCAGGATCGCCAGGCCGATGCAGTTAATTACCACGCCCGTGCCACCGTAGCTCATGAGCGGCAGGGTCAATCCCTTGGTGGGCAGGAGGCCCAGGTTCACGCCCATGTTGATGAACGTCTGCACGCCGATCCAGATGCCGATGCCCTTGGCGGTCAGTCCCGCAAAGGTCTGGTCGATGGCAATGGCCTGGCGGCCGATGTCGAACGCGCGCTTGACGATCCAGTAGAACAGCGCGATCACCACCAGCACGCCGACCAGGCCCAGCTCCTCGCCGATCACCGCCATCAAAAAGTCAGTATGCGCCTCGGGCAGGTAGTGCAGCTTTTCCACGCTGCCGCCCAAACCGACGCCGAAGATTTCGCCGCGGCCGAACGCGATCAGCGAGTGCGTGAGCTGGTATGCCTTGTTGAGCGCATTGTTTTCCTCCCACGGGTTGAGATAGGCGAAATAGCGCTCGCGGCGGAACTTGGACAGCGCGATGATGGAGCCGAATATCCCCACCAGCATCACGCCGATGCCGCCGAACCAGACTGCGTTGATCCCGCCCAGGAACAGGATGCCCATGGTGACGCAGACGATCACGCCGAACGCGCCCAGGTCGGGTTCGAGCAGCAGCAGCAAACCGACAAAACCGACTGCCGCCGCCATCGGCAGGAAGCCCTTGGTCAGCTTGTGCATGTATTCCTGCTTGCGCACCGTGTAGTCGGCCGCGTACAGCACCGCCACCACCTTCATCAGTTCGGACGGCTGGATCTTGATCACCACCAGCGACAGCCAGCGGCGGCTGCCGTTCACCACAGAGCCCAGGCCCGGGATCAGCACCATCACCAGCAGCACCAGGGTGCCGATGAACAGGTACGGCGCCCACTTCTGCAAGGTGGCGATACGGGTGCGGAACACGAACAGGCCGAGGATCAGCGACACCGCCACGAACATGGCCTGGCGCTGCAGGAAGTAGGTATTCTGCCAGCGCACGTAGTTGGAGAAGCGCGGCGAATCGGGCAGCGAGATCGACGCCGAATACACCATCACCATCCCCAGCAGCATGAGCAGCAGCGTGACCCAGACCAGCGGCTGGTCGTACTCCATCATTTTGGACTGGCGCGCGCGGCTGTCGATCGGCGTCACCGTCGATTTCTGCCCGAAGCGGAACGGCATCTGGAAGGCCATCAGAGCTCCTGTCCGTTGTCGAGGGCGATCTCGCGCACGGTGTCGATGAACACCTGGGCGCGATGCGCGTAGTTCCTGAACATGTCCATGCTGGCGCATGCGGGCGACAGCAGCACGGCGTCGCCGGCGTGCGCCAGGTCGCGCGCGCGCATGACCGCCTGCGGCAGGTCGGCGCCGCAGTCTTCCAGCGCCACGCCCGATGCCTCCAGGGCGGCACGCAACAGCGGCGCATCGCGGCCGATCAGCAGCACGGCGCGGACGTAACGCGACACCGGTTCGGCCAGCGGCGCGAAATCCTGGCCCTTGCCGTCGCCGCCCATGATCGCCACCAGGCGCTGGTCGGCGCCCGTAAACGCCTTGCCCAGGCCATTCAAGGCGGCCACGGTGGCGCCCACGTTGGTGCCCTTGCTGTCGTCGTAATATTCGACGTCGTCGATGGCGCCCACCAGTTCGACCCGGTGCGGCTGGCCGCGATAGTCGCGCAGGCCGTGCAGCAGCGGCGCCAGTGGCAGGTCGATGGCGCGGCACAGCGCCAGCGCGGCCAGCGCGTTGGCGGCATTGTGCACGCCGCGGATCTGCAGCGCGTCGGCCGGCATCAGGTTTTTCACCGTGGTCTCGACGGGCGGCGGCGGCGGATCGTTCTTCCTGCGTTTTTTCGGTTCGCCCTCTTCCTCGGCCGGCACTGCCGTGGCCAGCCACAGCACGCCGCGTTCGTTATTCAGGCCAAAGTCGCCCAGCACGGCCGGGGCGTCGGTGCCGAAGCTGACGTTGTTGCCATGATTGCCGGCCATGCGCATCACGGTGGCGTCGTCGCGGTTCAATACGCGCACGGTATCGTGGGCGAAGATGCGGTGCTTGGCGGCCGCGTACGACGGCATGTCGCCGTGCCAGTCCAGGTGGTCCTGGGTGACGTTGAGCACCGTGGCGGCGTGGGCTTCGAGAGTGAACGTGGTTTCGAGCTGGAAGCTGGAGAGTTCCAGAACCCAGATCTCAGGCAACTGCGCCGACAGACCGCTGGCCGGTGAATCCGCTGCTTCGTTATCCAGCACCTCGCGCAGCACGTCCAGGGCGGCCGGGCTGATATTGCCAGCCACGCGCACGGACTTGCCGGCGCGTTCGCACAGCTGGCCCACCAGCGTGGTCACCGTGGTCTTGCCGTTGGTGCCGGTAATGGCGATGATCTTCGGCGCATACGCGCGCTCATTTTTCAGCGACTCCAGCGCCTGCGCGAACAGCTCGATCTCGCCCCAGACGGGAATGCCGGCCGCTGCGGCGGCAGGTGCAATGACAGCGAGCTCGCGGCCCGGCGCCAGGCCGGGGCTCACGGTCACGAAGTCGACGCCTTCCAGCAGCGCCGCATCGAACGCGCCGGCGGCGAATTCCACGCCCGGCACGGCCGCCTGCAACGCCGGCAGGCGCTCGGGCGCCTCGCGGGTATCGGCCACGCGCACGCGCGCGCCGCTGCGGGCGAGCCACAGCGCCATCGCCAGGCCGGATTCTCCCAGGCCTAATACCAGTGCGTTTTTGCCGTCGTAGATCATCGCAGCTTCAGGGTAGACAAGCCAACCAACACCAGCATCATCGTGATGATCCAGAAGCGCACGACGACCTGGGTCTCTTTCCAGCCTTTTTGTTCGAAGTGGTGGTGCAAGGGCGCCATCAGGAATACGCGGCGGCCCACACCAAAGCGCTTCTTGGTGTACTTGAACCAGCCGACCTGCATGATCACGGACACCGTCTCCGCCACGAAAATGCCGCCCATGATGAACAGCACGATCTCCTGGCGCACGATCACGGCGACGGTGCCCAGCGCGCCGCCCAGCGCCAGCGCGCCGACGTCGCCCATGAACACCTGGGCCGGATGGGTGTTGAACCACAAAAAGGCGAGACCGGCGCCAGCCAGCGCGCCGCAGAAGATAATCAGTTCGCCCGCGCCGGGAATGTGCGGAATCAGGAGGTACTTCGAATACGTGGAGCTGCCGGTCAGGTACGCGAACAGGCCCAGGGCCGAACCGACCAGGATGGTCGGCATGATGGCCAGGCCGTCGAGACCATCGGTGAAGTTCACCGCGTTGCTGGTGCCGACGATCACGCAGTACGTCAGCGCGATGAAGCCCCACACGCCCAGCGGGTAGCTGATGGTCTTGAAAAACGGGACGATCAGGTCGGCCTTGGGCGGCAGGTCCAGTTCAAAGCCCGACTGCACCCAGGCGAAAAACAGTTCGAACACCTTGCCGGCGTTCGGGGCGGACACCGAGAACGCCAGATAGAACGCGGCGGCCAGGCCGACCAGCGACTGCCAGAAGTATTTTTCGGCCGAGCGCATGCCCTCCGGGTCCTGGTTGACTACCTTGCGGTAGTCGTCCACCCAGCCGATGGCGCCAAAGCCCAGCGTCACCACCAGCACGGGCCAGATCAGGCGATTGGACAGGTCGCACCACAGCAGGGTGGACACGCCGATGGCGATCAGTATCAGCACGCCGCCCATGGTGGGGGTGCCGTGTTTTTTCAGGTGCGTCTGCGGACCGTCCGTGCGCACGGCCTGGCCGTACTTCATGGCCGTCAGCATGCGGATGACGGCCGGACCGGCGGCCAGGCCGATCAGCAAGGCGGTGGCTGCTGCGGCCACGGCGCGGAAGGTGATGAAATTGAAGACCCGGAGCGGGCCGATCTCGTCCTGGAAAAACTGAGCGAGCCAAAGCAGCATGATTAGTGACTTCCTTTAATAGCTTGTTGCAATCCAATCAAATGCTGCACGACCCGTTCCATTTTCATGAAGCGGGAGCCCTTGATCAATACGGTTGCTTGCGACGTCACTGCCGCATCCACTGCGGACAGCAAGGCGTCGAATTGTTCAAAATGACGAATCGCGGACCCACGCATGTGGGCCGCCAGTTCGCCGGTGACCAGCACCTGTTCGATGCCTTTGTTCTGCGCATACGCGCCGATTTCTTCGTGAAACTCGCGGCCCTGCGTGCCCACTTCGCCCATGTCGCCCAGCACCAGCACGCGCGGCGCGGCAGCTTGCGCCAGCACGTCGATGGCGGCGCGCACGGAATCGGGGTTGGCGTTGTAGGTGTCGTCGATGACCACTGCGCCATTGGCCGCTGTCTTTTGCTGCAGGCGGCCGCTGACCGGCGCAAACGTGTCGAGTCCCAGCTTGATTTTTTCCAGGGCGATGCCGGCCGCATAAGTGCAGGCCACGGCCGCCAGCGCGTTGCGCACGTTATGTTCGCCCGCTGCCTGCAGGTTGACGAAGAACTGCGCTGCATCTTTATCTGCGTCGGCAATGGTGATGAACATCTCATTACCGAAGTCGTTCGGACGGAACGTGCACGATACTTCCGCGTCCCTGGTCAGGCCAAAGCGCAGCACGCGGCGGCCGGCGGCCAGTTCGTCCCAGATCGGCGTGTAGTCATCGCCGTGCGGGAAGACGGCTACGCCGTCGGCCGGCAGCGCGGCCAGCACGGCGCCGTTTTCGCGCGCCACCGCTTCCACCGTGTGCATGAATTCCTGGTGCTCGCGCTGGGCGTTGTTGACCATGGCGATGGTGGGTGCGGCAATCGCGGCCAGGCGGGCGATTTCGCCCGGGTGGTTCATGCCCATCTCGATCACGGCCGACTGCTGCTGCGCATCCATGCGGAACAGCGTGAGCGGCACGCCGATCTCGTTATTGAGGTTGCCGCGCGTGGCCAGGCGCCCTGCTTCGCCATGGGCGGCAGCCAGGATGCCCGCGATCATTTCCTTGACCGTCGTCTTGCCATTGCTGCCCGTGACGCCGATCACCGGCACCGCGAACTGGCTGCGCCAGTAGTTGGCGATCTGGCCCAGGGCCGCCAGCGTATCGGGCACCACGATGGCCGGCACGGTCAAACTGGCGGGCACTTCCTCCACCACCACGGCGGCCACGCCCTTTTCCGCCACCTGGGCCAGGAAGGCGTGGGCGTCGAACACGTCGCCGCGCAGTGCGACAAACAGGGCGCCGGCAGCCACGGTGCGGCTGTCGGTGGACACGCCGTCAAATTCAATCGATGTAACAGATGCAGCATCGCCGGCGCCCGCCAGGGTGGCGCCGGTGAGGAAAGGCAGAATCTGTGCGACAACTGCACGCATTAATTCGTCCTCATCATGGTCAAACGGGCCGACAGCGCCAGCTGCGCGTGATCGGTATCCGAGAAGGGCAGCTTCTTGCCCTTGATTTCCTGGTACGGCTCATGGCCCTTGCCAGCTAACAGGATCACGTCGGTCTTGGCCGCGTGCTTGATGGCCGACAGGATGGCGGCGGCGCGGTTGTCCTGGGTCTGCACGCGCGAGGCGGGGTTGTCGCGGTCCATGCCGGCCACGATCTGCTCGATGATGGCGTGCGGATCTTCGCTGCGCGGGTTGTCGCTGGTGACGATCACGTGGTCGGCCGCCTGCGCGATCCTGCCCATTTGCGGACGCTTGCCCGGATCGCGGTCGCCGCCGCAGCCGAACACGCACCACAGCTGGCCGCCACGGTCGGTGGCCACGGGGCGCAGCGCAGCCAGGGTTTTTTCCAGCGCGTCGGGCGTATGGGCGTAGTCGATGACGATCATGGGCGCATCCTGGCCGCCGACCAGCTGCATGCGGCCCGGCGCCGGTTCCAGCGCTTCCACCGCCTCGATGGCGGCGCGCAGGCCGAGGCCCCTGGCCAGGAGCGCGCCCATCACACCCAGCGCATTGCTGATATTGAAGGCGCCCACCAGCCGGGTTTTCACCAGCGCCATGCCCAGCGCGCAGTCGAGGTGGAACTCGGTGCCGCCCGTGCGGCCGCTGCGCAGCTGGCTGGCGCGCAGGATCAGCACATCGTCGATGTCGGGTTGCGACGCCGGGTCGCGCAGGGTGTAGCCGATCAGGGGGATGGCGCCGGCCAGTGCGGGCTTGGACTTCAAATGTGCGACGAGACGCAGGCCCATCGGATCGTCGAGGTTGACCACGGCCGTTTTCAGGCCGGGCCAGTCGAACAGCTTGACCTTGGCCGCTTCATAGGCGGCCATGTCGCCGTGGTAGTCCAGGTGGTCGCGCGTGAGGTTGGTGAATACCGCCACGTCGAAATGCATGCCGGCCACGCGGTGCTGATCGAGGCCGATCGACGACACTTCGATGGCCAGCGATTTTGCGGCCTTGGCGCCTTTGGCTTCCTGGTCGCGCAGGCCGGCCAGCGTGCGCGCCAGCAGCACCGCGTCGGGCGTGGTGTAGCCGGTGACGTCGTAGTCCACGTCGCCGCGCGCGCGGAACACGCCCACGCCCAGCGTGCCGATGACGGCCGCCGGTTCGCCGCCGCGCGACAGGGCCTGGCCCAGCCACACGGCCGTGGAGGTCTTGCCGTTGGTGCCCGTGACGCCCACGGTGAACATGGCGCTGTCGGGCCGACCATAAAACGCGTGCGCCACCGGGCCGGCGACCTGTTTGAGGTGGTCCACCGCGAGCTGCGCTACCGTCAGGTGCGCGGGCCAGGTGTAGCCGGCAGGGTCGTACACGACCAGCGCGGCGCCCTGCGCGACGGCGGCTTCGATAAAGGCGCGGCCTTCGGCAAAAGCAAAAAACACATCGCCCGGTGCGACGCGACGCGAGTCCGACGTCAGCTGGGCGCCGGGCGCCAGCTTGCGGATCGTATCGGCGATGGCGGGTACACCGGCCAAGGGGTCGAAGTTAAAAGTCGTCACATGTTCCCCTGTGCTGCGGATTCAGGAATGATGATATGGGTCAGGTCGGAGTCCGGCGCGATGTTTTTCGCGCGCAGGGCCTGCGCCGCCAGGGCCGAGAAAACCGGGCCGGCGACGTCGCCGCCGTATTTGAGAGGGCCGCTCGGCTCGTCGATCATGACGGCAATGATGAAGCGCGGGTCCGACATCGGCGCCATGCCGACGAAGTTGCCGATGTACTTGGTGTGCGAATAATGGCCGCCGATGAATTTTTGCGCGGTGCCGGTCTTGCCGCCCACGCGGTAGCCGGGCACCTGCGCCTTGACGGCGGAGCCGCCGGGCAGCGTGACCATTTCCAGCATCTCGCGCATTTCGGCGGCCGTTTTCGGGCTGATCACCTGGGTGCCGTGCGGCGCTTCGCTCACCTTCTGGAACGACAGCGGAATGATGTCGCCATTGCGCGCCAGGATCAGGTAGGCGCGCGCCAGCTGGATCAGCGAGACCGAGATACCCTGGCCAAAGCTCATGTTGGCGTGTTCGATCGGACGCCACGATTTGTACGGACGCACGCGGCCGGCCACGGCGCCGGGGAAGCCCCATTTGGGCTGCTGGCCGAAGCCGACCTTGGTAAACATCTCCCACAGGTCCTGCGCCGGCATCGACATGGCGATCTTGGTGGTGCCGATGTTGGACGACTTCTGGATGATGGTCTGGACGTCGATCGTATGGTTGGCGTGGGTGTCGTGGATCACGCGGTCGGCAATCACCATCGAGCCGTTGCCGGTGTCGAACATGGTATGCGGCGTGACCTTCTTGGCGTCGAGCGCCATCACGACCGGGAACGGCTTCATCGACGATCCCGGCTCGAAGGTGTCGGTCATCACGCGGTTGCGCAATTGCTCGCCGGTGAGCTTGGAGCGGTCGTTGGGGTTGTAGGTCGGGTAGTTGGCCAGCGCCAGCACCTCGCCCGTGTGCACGTCCAGCACCACGGCGGCGCCGGCCTTGGCCTTGAACTTCTCGACCGCTTCCTTGATCTGGGTGAAGGCGATGTACTGGATCTTGCTGTCGATGGACAGCGTGAGGTCCTTGCCGTCGTGCGGCTCGCGGATCGATTCGATGTCTTCGACGATGTGGCCCAGGCGGTCCTTGATCACGCGGCGGCTGCCCGGCTGGCCGACCAGGTTTTTTTGCTGCGCCAGTTCCATCGATTCCTGGCCCACGTCTTCCACGTTGGTGAAGCCCACGACGTGGGTGGTCACTTCGCCCTGCGGGTAGAAGCGCTTGTATTCCTTGCGGGTGGAGACGCCTTCGATACCGAGCTTCATGATCTGCTCGGAGACGTCCTGCTCCACCTGGCGTTTCAGGTACACGAAGCCGCGGTCGGAATCGAGTTTTTTCTGCAGGTCGGCGTTGCTCATGTCGAGCAGCCTGGCCAGCTGGCGCAGTTTTTCCACGGGCGCGTTCTGGACGTCGTCGGGAATCGCCCAGATGGCCTTGACCGGCACCGACGACGCCAGCACCTGGCCATCGCGGTCGGTGATCTTGCCGCGCGTGGCGGGCAATTCGAGCGTACGGGCGTAGCGGATCTCGCCCTGCTTTTGCAGGAACTGGGTGGAGACGCCCTGCAGCCACATGGCGCGTCCGGCCAGCGCGGCAAAGGCGAAGAACAACACGAACAGCACCACGCGCGAACGCCAGACGGGCAGGCGCACCGCCAGCACCGGGTTCCTGGAAAACGGCACGCCCTTGGAGGCGGCCACGCGCGAAGTGTTCACATTGCTGCCGCGGCTCATTTTGATCCTTCAGGCGTCAGGTACTGCGTGCGCGCCGCGGTGAGCGGCGTCATGCCCAGGTCGCCCCGGGCGATTTCTTCGATGCGGGCGTGCTTGCCCAGCGTCGACTGGTCCAGCTGCAGCTGGGCCCATTCGATGTCGAGCTGGCGCGCCTGCGACTGCGTGCGTTCCAGTTCGATGAACAGGTGGCGCGCCTGGTACTGGGCGTTGACCAGCGCCAGGCCGCAGCCCACCAGCAGCGTGGCCAGTACGGCGTTGATCTTGCCGCTCACGCCACTACCTCGGCAGGGTCGGGAAATGGCAGGCGGCGCGCGACGCGGATCACGGCCGAACGGGCGCGCGGGTTGGCGTCGATTTCGGCGTCGGACGGCTTGAACTTGGCCAGCAGTTTCAGTTCGGGCTGCGGCAGGTCGACGGCGCGGATCGGCAGCCGGCGGTCGGGCTGCTCCACGTTGGCCTTGGAGGCGAAGAAGCGCTTGACCATGCGGTCCTCCAGCGAGTGGAAGCTGATGATGGCCATGATGCCGCCCGGCGCCAGGCTGGCGTACGCCTCGGTCAGACCGATCTCGAGGTCTTCAAGCTCTTTATTGATGAAAATCCGGATAGCCTGAAAGGTGCGAGTGGCCGGATCCTTGCCCTTCTCCCGAGTCTTGACCGCGCCTGCCACGAGAGCGGCAAGCTGTCGTGTGGTTGAAATTGGTTCGACTGCCCGGCGAGCAACAATCGCCTTTGCAATCTGGAAAGCAAACCGTTCTTCCCCATATTCTTTGATAACCTTTTCCAGTGTCTGTTCGTTTTCAATGGCAAGCCACTGCGCCGCCGACATGCCGCGCGTGGTGTCCATGCGCATGTCGAGCGGACCGTCGTTGCGGAAGCTGAAGCCGCGTGCGGCATCGTCCACCTGCGGCGAGGAAATGCCCAGGTCGAGCAGGATGCCGTCGGCCTGGCCCACGCCGCGTTCGGCCAGCGCAGTGCGCATGGTGGCAAAGCTGTCATGGACGATGGTGAAGCGCGGATCGTCGATCTGTTCGGCGGTGGCGATTGCCTGCGGATCCTTGTCAAACGCGATCAGGCGCGCGCTGGCGCCCAGCCTGGACAGGATCAGGCGCGAGTGGCCGCCGCGGCCGAAGGTGCCGTCGACGAACACGCCGTTGGCGCGCGCGCCAGTCAGGGCCAGGGCATCGACCGCTTCGTCCAGCAGGACGGTGCGATGCTGGAATTCTGGCACCGCAAGTTCAGGCACCGTTGTCGTTGTCATCACGGGGTACCTTAGAAAGAAAAATTGGCCAGGACATCGGGGGTGCCGGCGTCGACCGCCTGCTGCTCTTTTTCCGCCATTTTGACGGCGTCCCAGATCTCGAAGTGCGAGCCCATCCCCATCAGCATGACTTCGCGGTCGATGCCGGCGGCAGCGCGCAGTTCGGGGGCGACCAGGATGCGGCCCGCCGTGTCGAGTTCGACATCGGTGGCGTAGCCGAGGAAGATGCGTTGCCAGGCGCGCGCCTGCATGGGCCATTGGGCTATCTGCTGGCGATGCTGTTCCCATACGGGACGGGGAAACAGCATGACGCAGCCATCGGGATGGCGGGTGAGCGTGAGGCGGCCCTCGCATTGAATGGCCAGCGCGTCACGATGCTTGGCAGGAATAGACATCCTGCCTTTGGCATCGAGATTGATTGCTGACGCGCCTTGAAACACGGTGTACCTTTGACCTCAATATTGTTAGCGGAGCATGAATTGCAACTTTTAGCTATCGATTTCCC
>JBEVMD010000613.1:0-3168 GCA_040508835.1 Duganella sp.
CGCCCTTTTTGCTCGAACGTTTCAACGATGGGCCGCGAAAGGTTCGAAAACAGTCTGAGTGTGCGTACGACGAAGAAAAAGGCCTGTTTGAAAAAGCGACCGACAAGCCGGCACTGCTGCTGCGGACAGGAAAAATTACCTGGAAATCCGGCACCAGTGCAACCATCTCCGGTGGCTACTTCGAAGCGTCGCTGAGCGCGTCCCGCAACCTCTACTACCTGGAAAAGCGCGACGGCAAGTGGGTCGTGACCAAGGACGAGATGGAATCGATATCGTAAAGCCTCGAAGCGCAAACAAGTCAGATGTTTGCGCATCTGCCTCGTCACCATCGCGGGCAAGGTGCCTGACACGACGTTGAACGCGCCGGCGCGGGCGACATTTGCAACGCCGGTCGCTCGTCACTTCACGCCCTGAACTCGGCGACTACGTGATTGATGAACGCGCGCAGCTTGGGGGTGACCCGCCTGCCTGCAAATACCACATGCATCGGTCGCTGCGGCGCCGCGTAACTTCGTAGGAGCGGGATCAGCCGGCCTGCCGCAATATCGCCGGTGACAGCAATCTCAGGCGCCTGAGTGCCAACACAAGAAAAAAGGGGCGGATGCCTGCGCAACCGCCCCCTCGTGGTCAACCACGCGATCAAATGGCAAACGGCGTTTCCGCAATCCCTGTAACGCCGGGTTGCAGCAATACCACCGCCCCGCCCCACTCTGCATCTTCTGGCTTGCCGGACGGAATCGACGTCACCAGCAACTGGTCCAGGTCCTTGCCGCCAAACGCGCACATGGCCGGTTTTGCCATCGGCACCGCGACCTTGCGATCGAGCTTGCCTTGCGGCGTGAAGCGCAGGATGACGCCGCCGTCGTTGCCGCAGACCCAGTAGCAGCCTTCGGCATCGACTGCCGCGCCGTCCGGCCGTCCTACCTCCTGGGTAAGGTCGGCAAACACGCGCTGGTTGGTCGGTACGCCATCGATGATGTCGTAGTCGAACGCCCACACCATGCGCCGCAGCGGATGCGAATCGGACAGGTACATGGTGCGCCCGTCCGGCGAAAAACCGAGGCCGTTTTGCGTGAGCAGGTCCGACACCATCGGTGCGGAAATTCCCCGGCGGTCGTAGCGATACAGCTTGCCCACCGGGCGCGCGGCCGCCATGTCCATGAACATGGTGCCGGACCAGAAACGGCCCTGGCGGTCGCAGCGGCCGTCGTTGAAGCGCATGCCCTCGCCAAGCGCAGCGCCCGGCGTGGCCAGTTTGGTCTGGGCGGCAGCTTCCGCTTCACCCAGGTCCAGCTGGAACACGCCGGTTTCCATGCCGGCGATCAGGCCGCCACCGGCCCGGATGGCGATGCAGCCTGCCATCTCGTCCAGGGTCCAGAACCGCGTGGCGCCAGTGGCCGGGTCAAGGCGCCAGATGCGCTTGGCGGGAATATCGGTCCAGTAAAAGACCGACTCCGCCGCGCTCCAGGTGGGGCTTTCGCCCACCGCGCACTTGATGTCGCCGATCCGTTCTATCAGGCGTTCCATACCAGGTCACCGTTGACGATGCGCGGAAGTTTTTCCGGATTGTCGTCAGTCAGCGAAGTTGGCAGCAGGTAAGCCGGCACATCCTGGTAGCTCACCGGGCGCAGGAAGCGGTCGATGGCCGACGCGCCCACCGACGTGGTGCGGCTGTCGGACGTCGACGGGAACGGGCCGCCGTGGACCATGGCGTGCGCCACTTCCACGCCGGTGCCGAAGCCGTTGAACAGGATGCGGCCCACTTTGCGTTCCAGGATCGGCAGCAGGCGGGCAGCCAGTTCGCGGTCGTCAGCGGTGGCGTGCACGGCGCCGGTCAACTGACCTTCGACGTGGTTGGCGACAGCCAGCAGTTCGGCTTCATCTTCCGCGACCACCAGCAGCGAGGTCGGTCCGAAGATTTCGCCTTCCAGCTTGTCGTTGGCCAGGAATTTTTTCGCTGGTACCTGGTACAGGAATGCCTGCGCGGCACATGGCGCTTCGGTGCTTTGACCAACGGCGACTTGCTCTACGCCTTCCACGCCGGCCAGGTTTTTCACGCCCGACACGTATGCTTTATGGATGCCCGGGGTCAGCATGGTCGAAGCAGCCTTGGCGCCGATGGTGCCGGCGGTGGCGTCAACGAATGCTTGCAGCTTCTCGCCCTTGATGCCAATCAGCAAACCTGGGTTGGTGCAGAACTGGCCGGCGCCCATGGTCAGCGAATCGGCAAACGCTTGCGGCAGCTTGGCGTTGTCGAGTGCGCCCGGCAGCAGGAACACCGGGTTGATCGAGCTCATTTCGGCGTACACCGGGATCGGTTCCTTGCGTTCGGCAGCGGTTTTCATCAGCGCCAGGCCACCGGCGCGCGAGCCGGTGAAGCCCACGGCCTTGATGGCTGGATGGCTGACCAGCGCCTGACCGACGGTCTGGCCGGAACCGATGATCATCGAGAACACGCCAGCTGGCAGGCCCGATTCCTCCACGGCCTTGGCCACGGCTTTACCGACCAGCTCGGACGTGCCGAGGTGGGCCGAGTGGGCCTTGACGATGACGGGGCAACCGGCGGCCAGGGCCGAGGCGGTGTCGCCACCGGCCACGGAGAACGCCAGCGGGAAGTTCGAGGCGCCGAATACGGCGACCGGGCCCAGACCGATCTTGCGCAGGCGCAGGTCCGGGCGTGGCGGGGTGCGTTCCGGCAGCGCGCTGTCGAGCGTGGCGGACTGGAAGCGGCCGTCGCGCACGACCTTGGCGAACAGTTTCAGCTGATTCACGGTACGACCGCGCTCGCCTTCCAGGCGGGCTTGCGGCAGGCCGGTTTCCTGCATCGCGCGTTCGATCAGGGTCGGGCCCAGATCCATGATGCGGTCAGCGATGGTTTCCAGGAATTTGGCGCGCACTTCCAGGCTGGTAGCGCGGTACGGGTCGAACGCGGCGTCGGCCAGTTGGGCCGCTTGCTCCAGGTCGGCGGCGCTGGCCAGGCCGAATGCCGGTTCGATTTCCACGTTGCGCGATGGATCGATCGCTTTCATCGTGCCTTCTTTACCTGTCAGCGCTTTACCGCCAATGATCATTTCGCCAGCTACTTGCATATCGACTCCTTAGATGTGTGAAAAGCGCGGACCAGCCGCGCTTGTTTTTGGATCAGAGAACAGCTGCCAAAATTACTTG
>JBEVMD010000617.1:0-8849 GCA_040508835.1 Duganella sp.
GCAACCGCCACGTCCTGGGCGGACGCCCTCTCAACCATTGCCCACGCGCACCCCGCCCGCTGCGACCAGCCGTCCGGCCACCTGCGCCTGTTGCAGGCGCAGCCATTGCTCGAGCATCATCAGCACCCACACCATGGTGCCGTGGTAGGCCGGATGCTCGCCCACCAGGCGCCCGGTCAGGGTGTCGATGAAATCCGCGCGAACGATGCGGCGCGCCTTGAGGTCGGTCAGGCTGTCGTAGGCCAGCGCGCGCAGGTCGGCGTGGGTGTGCAGCCAGTGGCCGAACGGCAATCCGAACCCGTGCTTACGCTTGCGCACGATGGCGCGCGGCAGGTGATCGCGCAGTGCTTGCTTGAAGAAATAGCGCAGTCGCGTGCCGTTCAGCTTGGCTTCCGGCGCCAGGCTGGCGGAAAACGCCAGCATGGCGTCGCTCAGGAACGGAAACGCGACGTCCACCCCGGCCAGGGCGCACGCCTGACGCACCTTGGGCAGGTCGCTGTCGGCCAGCGTGTAGCGCATGTCCAGCGCCTGCAGGCGGTTGATCTGGCTCTGCCCCATGCCGCCCCAGTAGCAGGCGTGCAGCTCGGACTGCGGCAGCGACGGATCGACACCGGCCAGGAATTCGGCCGTCAACACCGTGTCCGCACCGTAGCGGCGCAGCAGGTTGTAGCTGTCGAGCCGGGCCGGCATGGCGGTCGTTGCCTGTTCGATGTAGCTGCGCGCCTTGCGCAGCGGCGCCAGGTCGAGGGCGCCCGCCGCGCCGAACAGCAGCGGTTCCAGCAGCACCTGGCGCACCGCCGACGGCAGGCGCTCGTAGCGCGCGAACACCGCCTGACGCGCGTAGCGCTCGTTGCCGCCAAATAACTCGTCGCCGCCGTCGCCACCGATCAGGCGCGTGACGCCGTCGGCGGCGGCCAGGCGCGCGCAATAATACGCGGGCACCAGCGAGGCGTTGCCGAACGGTTGGTCGCAGGCCGCGGCTATCTGTGGAATGGCGGCCACCACGTCGGCGGCGGTCACGTAGTATTCATGGTGGTCGGTGCCGAAATGGCGCGCGGCAATGCGGGCATACCGCATTTCATCGTACCCCGGCACATCGAAACCGATGGCGTAGGTGCGCGGGCGTTCGTCGCGCACCTGGCCCAGGATGCCGGCCAGCGTGGAACTGTCGGTGCCGCCGCTGAGGAAGGCGCCGATGCGACCGTCGGCGGCTGCGTGCCGCACCGACGCTTCCAGCGTCGCGCGGAAAGTGTGCTTGAGCTCTGCAAACGGCGGCCGTTGCCGCTCGTCGAATTGCAGGCTCCAGTAGCTGCCGCGCACCAGCTTGCCGCGCCGGTAGTGCAGGAACTCGCCGGGCAGCAGGCGGCGCTGCTGCCGCTGCGCCGCGTGCGGCGCCGGCACCATGTGAAAATGCAGGTAGTGGTAGAGCGCCTGCGGGTCGAGCGCCTGCCCCGCTTCGGGATGGGCCAGCACGGCGCTGGTCGACGAACCGAACGCCAGCCCGTGCGGCAGCGGCTGGTAAAACAGCGGCAGCGCGCCGCAACGGTCCACCGCCAGGCACACCTGTCCCGACAGGCTGTCGACAATCGCCAGCGCGAACGCGCCGGTCAACACCTGGCAGCCGTGCGGGCCGTGCCGCAGCCATGCGTCCGCCATGCGCGCCGCCACATCGTCCGCGCGGCCATCGAGCAACGGCCGGCCCCAGATCGCCACCAGCAGCCCGTCGCGCTGGTGCACATGTGCGCTGCCGGCGGGCGCGGCCACGGCCACGCCGCACGCGCCCGATTGTGCCGTGCGCAGCGGCGCACCGGCCGCTGCCGACAATCGGGCGCCCATCGCCTGCAGCGTCGCGGCCGCAGGCGCACGCGCCGGGCCATCGTGCAGGCGGCCGTAAAATCCGCACAGTCCCCATGCTGCGTTCATACCAGCACCTCGAGCGGCGCCGGATGGCCGAGGAAGGCGGTGGGACTGGCGGTCAGGCCGTATGCACCGGACTGGAACACGACTACCAGGTCGCCGGGCTCGGCGCGCGCCAGGTCCATGCGGTCGGCCAGCAGGTCTAGCGGCGTGCACAGCGGGCCGACCACGGTGACGGTTTCGCGGGCGTCGCCCGCCATGCGGTTGCCTATGGCGACGGGAAAGTTCTTGCGCAGCACCTGGCCGAAATTGCCGGACGCCGCCAAGTGATGGTGCAGGCCGCCATCGGTAATCAGGAACACCTGGCCGTGCGAGTGCTTGCGCTCGATCACGCGGCACACGTACACGCCGGCCTCGGCCACCAGGTACCGGCCCAGCTCCAGCACCAGCCGGGTGGCGGGCCACTCGGCGCGCAACATCTCGACCAGCGCAAACAGCTCGCGCGCCACGGCTTGCAGGTCCAGCGGCCGGTCGCCCGGGAAGTACGGGACGCCGAAGCCGCCGCCGATATTGAGCTGGCGCACCGGCGACGGCGCATGTTCGCCCAGCGCCAGTCCCAGCTGGACACAGGCGCGCTGGGCTTCGCAGATTGCCGCCGCCGACAGGTTCTGCGCGCCGCAAAACAGGTGGAAGCCGTGAAAATCCAGGCCCAGCCTTCCCATGCGGCGCAACATGCCGGGCACCTTGTCGGCGTCGACGCCGAACTGGCGGGCGCCGCCCGCCATTTTCATGCCGGCCTGTTTCAGCTCGAAATCGGGATTGACGCGCACCGCCACCCGCGGCGTGATGCCCAGCAAGTCGCCGGCAGCCACCACCCGGTTCATCTCGTCCTCGGACTCCAGGTGCAGCAGCACGCCCGCCGCCACCGCGCCGCGCAGCTCGGCGCTGCTCTTGCCGGGCCCGGCAAAGCTGATGGCCGCCGGCGCCACGCCGGCATCGAGCGCCACCTTCATTTCGCCGGCCGAGGCAACGTCGAAGCCGTCCACCAGCCCGGCCATCAACTGGGCCACGGCAGGCATGGGGTTGGCCTTGAGCGCGTAGTGCAATTGCACTGCCGGCGGCAAGGCGCCGCGCAGCAAGGCCACGCGCGACGCGATATGGGAGCGCTCGTAAGCGTAAAACGGCGTGCGGCCCACGCGTTCGGCCAGCCGGGTCAGGGCCACGCCGCCCAGCTGCAAGCAATCGTCCTGGACCGGAAACTGGCGCAGGGCGGCGTGCCGCGGCGGCAAAAACTCATCGGTATCGGCGCTCACAGGCACTCCTTGACGTTGATGGCGGACAGTTGGGCGGCCAGTTCGGCGGCCAGGCGGACGCGGTCGATCTTGCCGTTGGGGTTGCGCGGCAGCGGCTGATGGCGCACGTCGATCAGCGTCGGCACCATGTAGGCGGGCAGCGCGCGCTTGCAGGCAGCCAGTACGGCGGCCTCGCTGGTGCCGTGCTTGGCGTCGGCTGCGACCACCAGCGCGATCGACTGTCCCAGCAGCGGATGCGGCACGCCGATGGCGGCGGCCTCGGCCACCAGGCCGCTGTCGTACGCGACCTCTTCCACCTCGGCCGGACTGACGCGGTAGCCGGACGTCTTGATCATGTCGTCGCTGCGGCCGATGAAGTACAAATAGCCCTCCTCGTCGGCGCGCACGGTGTCGCCCGACCAGACGGCCATCTCGGCCATGGTCAGGCCGCCGGTGCGGTCGGTCAGCGGACGGAAGCGCTGGGCCGTGCGGTCGCGGTCGTTCCAGTAGCCGAGCGCCACCAGCGCGCCGCGATGCACCAGTTCGCCCGGCTCGTGCGGGGCGCACGGCGTGCCGTCGGGCCGCAGCACCATGATTTCCGCGTTCGGAATCGCCTTGCCGATGGAATCGGGCCGCAGATCCAGCTGTTCGGGCGGCAGATAGGTGGATCGGAATGCTTCCGTCAGTCCGTACATCAGGTAGATGTGCGTGTGCGGCAACGCCGCGCGCAGCGCCTGCAAGGTGCTGCGCTGCATGACGCCGCCGGAATTGGTGATGTAACGCAGTTGCCGCACGCCGCTCCAGCCCAGCGACGCCAGCTGTATCCATAGCGGCGGCACCGCCGCCATGCCGGTGATGCGCTCGCGCGCCACCGCTTCGATCACGTCGCGCAGCAGCAGGTGATTGAGCAGCACGGCGCAGGCGCCCACCGCAAACGCGGTGGTAAGCTGGCTCAGGCCGTAAGCAAAGCTCAGCGGCAGCACGCATAGCAGGCGGTCCTCGGGCACGTTGTGCAAATAGGTCGACACGCTCAGCGCGCCGGCCACCAGGTTGCGGTGCGACAGCACCACGCCCTTGGGAAGTCCGGTGCTCCCCGACGTGTACAGGATGGCGGCCATGTCGGCGTCGATGCACGGGTGCGGCGTGCGCGTGTTGGACGCCTGCATCGCGCCCTGCCACGACAGGTAGCGGATGCCGGGCAGCGCCTGCAGCCCGTCCAGGCTGCCGGTGACCACCACCGTGTGCAGGTCCGGGCACTGCGCCAGCCCTTCGGCCAGGCTCGCCAGCCGCTCGCGCGACGTGACCAGCAGCCGCACGTTGCAATCGGTGAGGATGTGCAGCACCTGGGCGGGCTTGAGCACCGGGTTCACCGGCACAAACACCGCGCCCGCTGCGGCCGCGCCAAACATCGCCACCACGGCCTCCACGCGCTTTTCCAGGTACACGGCCAGGCGCGCGCTGCGGCCCAGGCCCGCGCACAGCCAGGCGTCCGCCGCCACCCGCACCTGCCCGGCCAGCGCGTCGTACGTCAGCGTGACGCCGTCATGCGACAGCGCGGGCCGCTGCGGCAGGCGCTGCGCCGCCTGTTCGATCAATTCATGCACGAGCTGCGTCATGGCGGAGAGTCCTCTCGGGGGGAAGTTCTCTATGATCGAAATAAATTGCCGGATGGACGTTGACGCAGATCAAATGCCGGGTCCGCTTGTGCTGGCGCAATCACGGCGCGCCGGCGCCATAGTCTAATCGCGGTTTCTTCTCCGGTGCCGGCCATGACAACTGGGCTGCGACAATTCACCAGGACGGTCGCGCAGCTGGGCTGGTGCGACACCGCGCTGTACTGGCTGGCGCGCCGCATGGCGCACGCCAGCGCCGGCCGCTGGACCATCTACCGCTACCGCTACGTTGCCCAGTATCTGGGCGACACGTGCCTACCCGGCCGGCGCGGCGCCGACATCGACATCCGCTTTCACGACGCGCAAGCGCCATTGCCGGGCTGCCCGCGCCCCGCGCCCGTGATCGCGGCCCGCCATGCGCAAGGCGCGCAGTGCCTGGCCGCGTGGCGGCAGCGGCACCTGGCAGGGATGCTGTGGCTGATCGACCATGGCTACCAGGAGGACGAGGTGCGCGCCCGGTATCGCCTGGCGTCGCCGCACGCGTGCTGGGATTTCGACGTGTGGGTCCATCCCGACGAACGCCTGGGCCTGACGTTCGCGCGCCTGTGGGACACGGCGCGCCAGCACCTGCGCGCGCGCGGCGTGCGCTGGAGCTGCAGCCGCATCTCGGCCTTCAATCCCGCCTCGCTGCGCGCCCATGCGGCCCTCGGCATCGTCCCGCTGGGCTCGGCATTGTTCGTGCGCTGCGGCAGCTGGCAATGGATGTTTGCTTCAATGGCGCCCCGCTTCCACCTGTCGCGCTCACCTGCTTCATTTCCCCTGATGACCTTTGATACCGGCGCGCTGGCCGGTCCCCCTGCCAAGGAGCTGCCATGACCGTCGCACAGCAAGTGATCGCGATCCTCCGTACCACGCTGGGCCTGGGCCAGTTGCCGCTCACGCCCGAGTCCCCGCTGCTCGGCAGCCTGCCGCAACTCGATTCGATGGCCGTGGTGGGCCTGCTGACGGCGCTGGAAGAACACTTCGGCATCGTCATCGACGACGACGACCTCCACGCCCGCCACTTTGCCACCGTTGCCACGCTGACCGCTGTCGTGGCAGCGAAGCTGTCGTGACCGCGCTGCCCTTTTTCCTGGCGGCGCCCGGCGGCCAGCGCTTCTGCCTGTTCCACCCGGCGCCGGCCGCCTCGCGCGGGGCCATTCTGTACGTGCATCCGTTCGCGGAAGAGCTCAATAAAAGCCGCCGCATGGCAGCGATGCAGGCGCGCGCGTACGCGCAGGCGGGCTTCCAGGTCCTGCAGATCGACCTGTACGGGTGCGGCGACAGCAGCGGCGACTTCGGCGACGCCCGCTGGCAGCTCTGGCACGACGACCTCGACCTGGCGGCCCGGTGGCTGCGCCAGCGCTGCGCCGGTCCCCTGTATGTCTGGGGACTGCGCCTGGGCGCCCTGCTGGCGCTCGAGGGCGCGCGCCGGCTGCAGCCCGACGGCCTGATTCTGTGGCAGCCGGTGGTGAGCGGCTGCGCCCACCTGCACCAGTTCGCGCGCCTGCAGAGTGCCGCGCGCCTGTTTGCGGCGGCCGCCCCCGAAGCCAGCGGTGCCACAGGTGCCAGCGACGAAATCGCCGGGTACTCGATTGCCGCGCCGCTGGCGGCAGCGATCATGGCGGCGGAGGCGGCGCCGTGGCAGCCCGCGTGTCCGGTGCACTGGCTGGAACTGGCGGCCCCCGTGGCGGACCGCCCGCCCGCGCTGCAGCCGGCGTCGCGCCTGGTGGTCGACGGCTGGCGCCAGGCCGGCGCGGTGATCGAGGCCGCGGCCATCGCCGATACGCCTTTCTGGCACAGCACCGAGATCGTGGAGGCGCCAGCGCTGCTGGCCGCGTCGCTGGCGGCCCTGGAGCACGCACCGGGCCTGGCGGCATGAACGCCAGCGAACATGCAGTGGGCTTCGCCTGCCGCGGCCAGTGGCTGGTGGGCGTGCTGCACGCGCCCGACCATCCTTTGCCGCGCGGCGTGCTGGTGATCACCGGCGGCCCCCAGTATCGCGCGGGCAGTCACCGGCAATTCGTGCTGCTGGCCCGCCACCTGGCCGCGCGCGGCATTGCGGTGATGCGCTTCGACTACCGCGGCATGGGCGACAGCGACGGCGCCATCCGCACGTTCGAGCAGGTTGCCGACGACGTGCGCGCGGCGGTCAATCACTTCCTTGGCGCGCTGCCGGTCTTGCGCGAACTGGTGCTGTGGGGCCTGTGCGACGGCGCCACGGCGGCCGCCTTCCACGCCGCGGGCGACCGCCGTATCGCCGGCCTGGTGCTGCTCAATCCGTGGGTGCGCACGGAAGCCGGCGCCGCCCGGGCGACGCTGCGCCATTATTATTGGCGGCGGCTGCGCTCGGGCGCCTTCTGGCGCAAGCTGGCCAGCGGCGCGGTGCACGGCGCCGGGGCGATCGCCGGCATGCGCCGGCTGCTGGCGTCGGCCAGGAGCAATGCGGGCGAAGGCGACCTGCCGCAGCGCCTGTTATCGTCGCTGTCCACCTTTGATGGCCGCGTGCTGATCATCCTGAGCGGCGCCGACCTGGTAGCCCGCGAATTTGACGCCCTCGCCGCGCGCGATCCGCGCTGGCGCGCGCTGCTCGCTCATGCGCGCGTGACGCGCGCGGCGATTGCGGACGCCAACCACACGTTTGCGCGCCAGGCGTGGCGCGACCGCGCCGCATGGCTCACCGCCAACTGGCTCGCATCATGGTAAGGCGCGTGCTGATGATCGCGTTCCACTATCCGCCCCTGCAGGGCGGCAGCGGCATCCAGCGCACGCTCGGCTTTACCCGCCACCTTGCGCAATCCGGCTGGGAGCCGCTGGTGCTCACCGTGTCGCCAGGCGCCCATGAACGCATTGCGGCAGATGCCGCAGGCGCCGCCGATCGCCAATCTGCCGAAAACTGTTGCCCGGTGCACCGCGCGTTCGCGCTCGACACCGGCCGCCACCTGGCCGTCGGCGGCCGCTACCCGGGCTTGCTGGCATTGCCCGACCGCTGGATTTCATGGTGGCTGAGCGCCGTGCCGGCCGGCCTGCGCCTGATCCGCCGCTACCGGCCGCACCTGATCTGGTCCACCTATCCGATCGCCACTGCGCACCTGGTGGCGCTGGCACTGCACCGGGCCAGCGGCCTGCCGTGGATCGCCGACCAGCGCGACCCGATGCTCGATACCGGCTATCCGGAAGATGCCCGCAAACGTCGCCTGCATGCCTGGATCGAACACCGAACCGCGCGCCACTGCGCGGCCACGGTGTGCACGACGCCGGGCGCGGTGCGGGCGCTGGGCATGCGCCACCCGCAGGCGGCGCACCGCATTCACCTGATCGGGAACGGCTACGACGACACGGCGTTTCGCGCGGCGGAACTGGCGCTGCCGCCGCCACCCGGCGGCCGCCAGCCTTTCACGCTGCTGCACAGCGGCGTCATTTACCCGTCCGAACGCGACCCGGCGCCGCTGCTGCAAGCGCTGGCCCGGCTGCAGGCGCAAGGCGTCATCGACGCTGCCAGCTTCCGGCTGATCCTGCGCGCCAGCGGCCATGCGCAATATCTGAAATTGCTCATCGACCGCCACCCGGGGCTGGACCGGCTAGTGCAACTGGCGCCGCCGCTCGCTTACCGCGACGCGCTGCAGGAAATGCTGGCCGCCGACGGCCTGTTGCTGCTGCAGGCTGCCAACTGCAACGACCAGATTCCCGCCAAGCTGTACGAATACCTGCGCGCCCGCCGTCCCGTGCTGGCCCTTACCGATGCTGCGGGCGACACCGCGAACGCTCTGCGGCTGGCCGGCATCGACACCATCGCGCCGCTGGACCGCGCCGATGCGATTGCCGCCGCCCTGTGCCGCTTTCTGACGCTGGCGCAGCAAGGCGCCGCGCCGCTGGCCGGCGCCGCCGCCATCGCCAGCCACGCGCGCGCGGCGCGCGCCCGCGATCTCGCCGCGCTGTTCGACACCATCCACGACCAGGAGCCATCATGAAACATGCGTTTGCCCGTACTTGCGCTGTCAGCCTGCTGATATTGTCGTCGTCCGCGCTGGCGGCCGGCAGCGCCGCC
>JBEVMD010000619.1:0-15952 GCA_040508835.1 Duganella sp.
ACCTTGGGCATGCGTGTCTGGCCACCGACCAGGATCACGTCATGGATGTCGGAGACGCTCACGCCGGCGTCCTTGATGGCCGTGCGGCAGGGCGCGATGGTGCGCTCGATCAGGTCGTCCACCAGGCTCTCCAGCTTGGCGCGGGTGAGCTTGATGTTCAGGTGCTTCGGGCCCGAGGCATCGGCCGTCACGTACGGCAGGTTGATGTCGGTCGCCGCGCTGTTGGACAGCTCGATCTTGGCCTTCTCGGCCGCTTCCTTCAGGCGCTGCAGCGCGAGCACGTCCTTGCTCAGGTCGACGCCCTGTTCCTTTTTGAACTCGCTGATGATGTAGTCGATGATGCGCTGATCGAAGTCTTCACCGCCCAGGAAGGTGTCGCCGTTGGTCGACAGCACTTCGAATTGCTTTTCGCCATCGACGTCGGCGATTTCGATGATCGAGACGTCGAACGTGCCGCCGCCCAGGTCATACACGGCGATCTTGCGGTCGCCCTTTTCGTTCTTGTCCAGGCCGAATGCCAGTGCAGCAGCGGTCGGCTCGTTGATGATGCGCTTGACGTCCAGACCGGCGATACGGCCGGCGTCTTTCGTCGCCTGGCGCTGCGAGTCGTTGAAGTACGCAGGAACGGTAATGACCGCTTCGGTCACTTCTTCGCCCAGGTAGTCTTCCGCGGTTTTCTTCATCTTGCGCAGCACTTCCGCCGAGATTTGCTGTGGCGCCAGTTTTTTGTCGCGCACGCCGATCCACGCATCGCCGTTGTCGGCTTTGGTGATCGTGTAAGGCATCAGGCCGATGTCCTTCTGGACTTCTTTTTCGTCGAACTTGCGACCGATCAGGCGTTTCACCGCGAACAGGGTGTTCTTCGGGTTGGTCACGGCCTGGCGCTTGGCCGGCGAGCCGACGAGAATTTCACCATCTTCTTGATAAGCAATGATCGATGGCGTCGTGCGCGCGCCTTCGGCGTTTTCGATTACCTTTGGCTGACCGTTTTCCATGATGGAAACGCAGGAATTGGTGGTTCCCAGATCGATACCGATAATTCTACCCATGATTTTCTTCCTCTTTGCTATGTTCAGATGGTACTAATATGTGGAATTGCTTGACGTTTTCAAGTGCTTACTTTGCTTGCGCAGCGGTCACGATGGCCGGACGCAGCAGGCGGTCGGCAATCATATAACCTTTTTGCAAGACCGTAACCACGGTATTGGCTTCCTGGTCGGCAGGCACCACGGCCACGGCCTGGTGCTTGTTCGGGTCCAGCTTGTCGCCCTGGGCTGGCAAGATTTCCAGCAGGCGGTTTTTCTCGAAGGCCGCGTTCAGCTGCTTGAGGGTCATTTCCACGCCCTCCTTGAGCGATTCGATCGACGGCGATTCGACCTTCAAGGCCATTTCCAGGCTGTCCTTGACCGGCACCATGGCTTCGGCAAAGCTTTCGACGGCAAATTTATGGGCCTTGGCCACGTCTTCCTGGGCGCGGCGACGCATGTTTTCGCAATCGGCCTTGGCGCGCATGAAGGCGTCGTGCGTTTCCGCCAGGCGCGCTTCGGTGCTGGCCAGCTGCTCTTCCAGCGAAGACTGCAGGTCCGGAGTCGATGGCGCGGCAGCGTCGGGGGCCGCAGCTTCTGGATGAGGGACTGCTTGATTTTCCTGATCTTGCATCTGAAGACTCCTACGATCGTATTAGTTTGACATTACTTTTATTGCTGCATGGGCCGTAAGTGGAGCGTAATCCCTTGTTTTCAAGGGGTGCTACCCGACAATGACGATGTAACAAGCTGGGTATTTTAACAGGCTGGCACTCAACACCCGCAAGTGCTGATTGTGGAATGGTGGCAACGACCCCACACACTGCCAGGGGTCCGACCCAGTTGGGAGGCAGACCCCGGCCTTTCGGGGGATTCAGTCGGCGGCGCCGCGCGCCAGGGCGGCAGCGCGTCCCACTTCGGCGTCCTTGCGGCGCTCGTCGAACTCGGACGGCCCCATCTGGGTCGGCCAGCCGATCATGTGTTGCTCGGCAATTTCGGCCAGCGCCGCGATCCATTGCCGGCCCGCGTTCAGGCACGGAATGTAGTGGAACTCGCGGCCGCCGTTCTGCTCGAAGTCGTGGCGCACTTCCATCGAGATTTCTTCCAGCGTTTCCAGGCAGTCGCTGATAAAGCCCGGGCACAGCACGTCGATGCGCTTGACGCCGTCGCGCGCCAGCTGGGCCACCGTGGGCGCCGTGTACGGCTGCAGCCACTCGGCCTTGCCAAAGCGCGACTGGAACGTCACCACGTACTGCTCGGGCTTGAGGCGCAGGGCGGTCGCCAGCAGCCGCGCCGTCTTCAGGCATTCGCAGTGGTACGGGTCGCCCAGCATCAGGGTGCGCTTGGGCACGCCGTGAAAACTCAGCACCAGCTTTTCCGGTCGGCCATGGTGCTCCCAGTGCGTGAGCACGGAATCGCGCAGCGACTGGATGTAGCCGTCATGGTCGTGGTAGTTGCGCACGAAGCGCAGTTCCGGGATATTGCGCACCGAGCCGTAGTGCTTGAACACGGCGTCGTAGATCGAGCCGGTCGTGGTGCCCGAATACTGCGGATAGGCGGGCAGGATCAGGATGCGGTCGTGGCCGTCGGCCTTGAGCTTGGCCAGCACGTCGGGCAGCGACGGCGAACCGTAGCGCATGGCCATGGCCACGGTCAGGTCCTGGTGGCCTCGGTCTTCCAAAGCGCCGATCAGCTTGCCGGCCTGGGCATCCGTGTTGACCTTGAGCGGCGAGCCCTCCTCGGTCCAGATGGTCGCGTATTTCTTGGCCGACTGGCCCGAACGGAACGGCAGGATGATCAGGTTGAGGATGAACCACCAGACCGCGCGCGGAATTTCCACCACCCGGCGGTCGGACAGAAACTCCTTGAGGTAGCGGCGCACGGCGGAACGGGTCGGGGCGTCGGGCGTGCCCAGATTGACCAGCACCACGGCGCTGCGGCCCACGGTACCGTGTTGATAAGGAGGTTCTTTTTTGAATGTCATGTGGGGCGCCAGCAGGTTGGATGGAACAGCCCGCCATTATAGAACCCCCACCGTACTTTTCGCGCAACGCACGCGCCGGCGATCGGGGTCGGACCCCGCATGGGGCGCGGCCCCGGCATTGCTCGTGCGGATTACGACGCCAACAGCTCGCGCGCGTGCTGGCGCGTGGTGGCCGTGATTTCCAGACCGCCCAGCATGCGCGCCACCTCTTCCACCCGGGCCTGGGTGTCGAGCACGTCGATGCGCGACGCCGTCTTGCCGTTGGCCAGGGTGCGCTTGGCAACCTGGAAATGCTGGCCGCCCTGGCTGGCCACCTGCGGCAAGTGGGTCACGCACAGCACTTGCCGTTCCTGGCCCAGCCGGCGCAGCAGGCGCCCCACCACCTCGGCCACGGCGCCGCCGATGCCGCTGTCGACCTCGTCGAAAATCAGGGTGGGCGTGGTGGCCGCCTTGGACGTGATCACGGAAATGGCCAGCGAGATCCGCGCCAGCTCGCCGCCGGACGCCACCTTGGCCAGCGGCCGCGCCGCCACGCCCGCGTGGCCGGCCACCAGGAATTCCACTTGCTCCACGCCGTGCACGCCGGGCTCGACGGGATTGAGCGCAATGTCGAAGCGCCCGCCCGTCATGCTCAGGTCCTGCATCGCCTTGGTGACGGCGTCGGCCAGCTGGCGGCCGGCGCGGGTGCGCACGGCAGTCAGTTTTTTGGCCGCCTCCAGGTACACGCCCTTGAGTTTGTCCGCGTGCTTGCGCAAGCCTTCGACGTCGCTGGCGTCGGCCAGCTGCGCCAGCCGTTCGGCCTGTTTGGCGTACTCGTCGGCCAGGTCCTCTTCGGTCACGCGGAACTTGCGGGCGGCCGAGTGGATCGCATCCATGCGCGCTTCAACCGAGCGCAGCCGTTCGGGATCGAGGTCCACCCGGTCCAGGTAATCGTTGATCGCATACACGGCTTCCTGCAGCTGGATGCGGGCCGGCTCGATCAGGTCCACCACGGCCTGCAAGCCCGTGTCCACGCCAGCCAGCTTGCCCAGCTTTTGATTGAGCGACGCCAGCTGCGAGATGATCGGATGCTCTTCCGCCTCCGACAGCACGGTCAGCGCTTCCTGCGCGCCTTCGAGCAGGCTGGCCGAGTGCGACAGGCGGCTCTGCTCGTTGGTGATCTCGGCCCATTCGCCCGGTTTGACGGCCAGCTTTTCCAGCTCGGTCACCTGCCACTCCAGCCGCTCGCGCTCGTACAGCACGTTGGCGGCGTTGGTTTCGAATTCTTCCAGCTGTTTCGCCACCGCGCGCCAGGCCCTGTAGGCAGCGGCCACGGCGCGGGTGTCGGCGGCGGCGCCCGCCTGGCCGTCGAGCAGCGCGCGCTGGGCGTCGGTTTTCATCAGCGACTGGTGCGCGTGCTGGCCGTGGATGTCCACCAGCAGGTCGCCGAGCTCGCGCAGCTGGGCGGCGGTGGCGGCCACGCCGTTGATATAGGCCTTGCTGCGCCCGGCATTGTCGATCACCCGGCGCAGCAGCGCGCCGCCCTCTTCCACCGCGAATTCGTGCGCCTGCAGCCACTCGCCGGCCTGCGCCGTGGGCGAAAAATCGGCCGTGATGTCGGCCTTGGCCGCGCCTTCGCGCACCACGCTGGCGTCGCCGCGGCCGCCCAGCGCCAGCGTGAGCGCATCGATCAGGATCGATTTGCCGGCCCCGGTTTCGCCGGTGAAGACGGTGAAGCCTGCGGAAAATTCCAGTTCTATCGAATCGACAATGACGAAATCACGGATGGACAGGGTGCGGAGCATGGATGCCTGAAAGTTGAGTGGTAACTGAGGGAGAACCGAAGGGGTTAGCTGAGCTTGCCTTCACCGGACGGATACTCGTTCCAGTGCAGCTTTTCGCGCAAGGTGTGGTAATAGCTCCAGTTTTCCGGATGCAGGAAGTTGATCGTGTGCGGCGAGCGCCGGATCACGATCTGGTCTTGCGGCATCAGGCTGGCAAAGGTCTGCATGTCGAAATTGACGCTGATATCGCGCCCGCGCACGATTTCCACCATGATCTCGCTCGACTCGGGCAGCACGATGGGCCGGTTGGACAGCGCGTGCGGGGCAATGGGCACCAGCACCACGCCGCCCAGGCTCGGGTGCAGCAGCGGGCCGCCGGCCGACAGTGCATAGGCCGTCGACCCGGTGGCGGTAGAAATGATCAGGCCGTCCGAGCGCTGGTTGTACATGAACTGGCCATCGACATCGACCCGCAGCTCCACCATGCCGGCGCCGGCGCCGCGCGAGACCACCACGTCGTTGACGGCCAGGCCCAGGTGGATGCTGGCGCCGTCGCGGCGCACGCTGCCCTCGAGCAGGGTGCGGCGTTCGGCCCGGTAGCTGCCGCCCAGCATGCGGGTGAGCACGTCGAACATGCCGTCGAGCGGAATGTCGGTAATAAAGCCCAGCCGGCCCTGGTTGATGCCGATCAGCGGCACGTCGAACGGCGCCAGCTGGCGCGCGATGCCCAGCATGGTGCCGTCGCCGCCCATGACGATGGCAAGGTCGCAACCGGCGCCGATTTCGGCGGCCGTGACGCTGCGCATGTCGGCAAAATGGGGCGCCAGGTCGAGCGCCGTCTGTTCTTCCAGCACCACCGTGTAGCCGCCGTCCTGCAGGAAATCGACCACGCTGCCTACCGAAGCGGCAATGCCGTCGGTATTCTTGCGCACGACCAGTGCGATGGTGTGAAAGGCGGCGTGCATGGTAGTCATAACAATCTCGGCAAAAGTTGGCGGCGGCGACACGCAGCAGAGTAACCGATAACGCCCGCTCGCGCTAATGCCCCTCACCACCCTTTGCTGTACATATGAACAGTATTTTGCGCAGTATAGTGTGCGGTTGCCCATCCTGCAAGCACAGCGACATGAATGCACGCCACGATACGTTAATGCACGCTCATCAGTCCGATGGTGGCCGACCCCAGGACCGCCAGCGCGATGGCCACCGTATAGAAGAACATCAGCACCACCCAGCGCCAGAACGTAGCGAAGCGGCTGCGGTGGTACACGCGGCGCATGGCCCACGGCAGGTAGCCCAGCAGCCACACCCACAGCACGAAGCCTGCCGGCTCGACCGGGATCAGGAGGATCAGCGAAAAAATCAGGAAGGCAAACGCGTTGGTGTGCAGCGCAAACAGCATGTGCTCGCCAAACCTGCGGCCCGAGCCCAGGTACAGTATCTTCAGCAGCAGCGCAAACACGGGCATCAGGCAAAAGATGGCGTACGGCGCGTAGTGCAGGATGCCTTCCTTGAACACCTTGACCTGCTGTTCCTGCGGCATGTGCCGCAGCACCTGTACTTTTTGCGCGATGGTGGGCCAGCCCTTGAGCGCCACGTCGATGTCGTCGCCCTCCAGCGCGCCCTTGTCGGACTCGGTGGTCGCCGCCACTGCCGGCCGGCTGTCGGCCTTGTGCGCTTCCTGCGTCATGCGCTGGTCGAAGCCGCCGGAGAGCTTGAGCAGCACGAAGAAAATCACGCTGAAGGTCAGATAAATGCGCAGCGGCTGCACGTAGCGCACGCGCCGGCCCCGCATGTATTCGTTGGTCAGCTCGCCGGGCCGCAGGATCAGCCGTTTCAATGTCCCCCACAGCTTGCCTTCGAGCGCCACGTAGTGGCCGATGAATTCGTGCAGGAATTCGCGGGTGCTGGCGTGGTGCAGGTGCGCCTCCTGGCCGCAGTTGGCGCAGAAGTGGCCGGTGACGACGGCATCGCAGTTGGGACACGCCTGGCCCGGCCCGTTCACAGCATCGCTCATGCGTGCACCTTGTATAGGAAAAGTGTCTAAATAATAAACGAGTTCCAGCGTAAGTTGTCAAAATTCAATGTGGCGACTGACATGATGACAACTGGCTAAGATCGTTGAAACAACGAATCACCGGAGAGTCACATGTCTAAGCAAGAAAAAATCAACACCGACGCAAAGATCAAGAACGACGGCGTGCAACGCCTGCCGCACGAACGCGACGAATCGCCCGAAGGCCAGCAGCCTGCCGAGCGCAGCATCATGAAACAGGCCGCCGCCGACGTCGACAGCGGCATGGTCGATACCGACCTGCACAACAAGCCCGGCGCCGAGCATGTGAAAAATCCCGCCCCGCGCGAGGCCACCGCCAATCCCCTGCCCGACACCAAACAGGACTGATCACTTCAATGAAAACCACTGCACGCACCACCGCCAGCATGACCACCCGCACCGCTGTTTTGGCGTTGACCGCCCTGGCTTCGGCTGCCGCCCTGGCGCAAGGCGCGGCCTACCCGGTCGGCTTCGGCCCCAACCCGGTATTGCCCAAGCCCGACAGTTCGCTGATCCCCACCGTCAACGTGGCCCCGGTCGACCGCTGGACCGAGCAGGAAACCCCGCGTCCGGCCGCCGGCTTTGCGGTCACCGCGTATGCGCGCGGCCTCGACCATCCGCGCTGGCTCTACACGCTGCCCAACGGCGACGTGCTGGTGGCGGAAACCAACGCCCCGCCCAAGCCCGACGACAGCAAGGGCATCAAGGGGAAAGTCATGCAGCACCAGATGAAAAAAGCGGGCGCCGTGACCGAGTCCGCCAACCGCATCACGCTGCTGCGCGGCGTCGACGCCAAGGGCATGGCGCAAACCCGCACCGTGTTCCTGAAAGGCCTCAACTCGCCGTTCGGCATGGCGCTGGTGGGCAACAACCTGTACGTGGCCAACAGCGACGCCGTGGTGCGCTTCCCGTACAAGGAAGGCGACACCACCATCGCGGCCGCCGGCACCAAGGTCATGGACCTGCCGGCCGGCACCCGCAACCACCACTGGACCAAGAACATCATTGCCAGCCCGGACGGCAAGCAGCTGTACGTGACCGTCGGCTCCAACAGCAATGTCGGCGAGAACGGCATGGAAGAGGAAGAAGGCCGCGCGGCCATCTGGCAGTTCGACATTGCCACCAGCAAGGCGCGCCTGTTTGCCACCGGCCTGCGCAATCCGAACGGCATGAGCTTTGAACCGACCACCAAGGCGTTGTGGACCGTCGTTAACGAACGCGACGAACTGGGCAACGACCTCGTGCCCGACTATCTGACTTCGGTTCGTGACGGCGGCTTCTACGGCTGGCCCTACAGCTATTTCGGCCAGAACGTGGACACCCGCATGAAACCGGCCAAGCCCGACCTGGTGGCCAAGGCCATCGCGCCCGACTACGCGGTAGGCGCCCACACGGCGTCGCTGGGCCTGGTGTTCTATGAAGCCAAGCTGCTGCCGCAAACGTACCAGGGCGGCGCCTTCATCGGCCAGCATGGTTCCTGGAACCGCAAGCCGTACAGCGGCTACAAGGTGGTGTACGTACCGTTTGCCAACGGCAAACCGTCCGGGCCGCCGCAGGACTTCCTGACCGGCTTCCTCGACGCCAAGGGCAAGGCGCAAGGCCGCCCGGTCGGCGTGGCGGTGGACAAGCCGGGCGCGCTGCTGGTGGCCGACGACGTGGGCAACATCATCTGGCGCGTGGCGCCTGCCAGCAAGTAAATCACCCATCAACCAAGGAGAAAAACATGAGCAGTCAACATAGCGGTTCGGCAGTCTGGAGCGGTGGCCTCAAGGATGGCATCGGCAGCATTTCCACCCAAACCGGCGTCCTCACCGACGCTCCGTACGGTTTCAAGGCCCGCTTCGAAGACGGTCCCGGCACCAATCCCGAGGAACTGATCGGCGCGGCCCACGCCGGTTGCTACACGATGGCCTTGTCCGGCGTTCTGGCCGAGGCCGGCATGACCGCGCAAAAGCTGGAAACCACGGCCGCCGTCACGCTCGACAAGGTCGATGGCGGCTTTGCCATCACCAAGGTGCACCTGACGCTGCGCGCCACCATCCCCGGCGCCGACCAGGCCAAGTTCGACGAGGCCGCGCAAAAAGCCAAGGTCAACTGCCCGGTATCGAAGCTGCTCAAGGCCGAGATCACGCTGGACGCCACGCTGCAGGCGTGAGTCCGGCATCAGCACGGATCGGGTAAATCGCATAAAATCGCCGCTTGTTCGTCATCATGAAAGACCACCATGCGAATTCTGCATACGATGCTGCGAGTCGGCGACCTTCAGCGATCCATCGATTTCTACACCAAGGTGCTGGGCATGACCCTGCTGCGCACCAGCGACAATCCCGAGTACCAGTACTCGCTGGCGTTCCTGGGCTACGGCGCCAATCCCGACCATGCCGAGCTGGAGCTGACGTATAACTACGGCACCACCAGCTACGACATGGGCACGGCCTATGGCCACATTGCCATCTCGGCCGAAGACATTTACGCGGCGGCCGAATCGGTGCGCGCCAATGGCGGCGCCGTCACCCGCGAGCCCGGTCCGGTCAAGGGCGGCAGCACCGTGATCGCGTTCGTCACCGATCCCGACGGCTACAAGATCGAGCTGATCGAGCGCAGCTTCAACGGCACCGGCGGCGGCCTGAAAAACTAGGCAGCACGCTCAGCGTATCGAACGCATGCTTGGGCATGACGATTCCGATCGTCATGGCGGCAATCACCATCAGGGCCGTCAGGCCGTCCGACACGGTCGCCTGTAACAGCGGCAGCACGTCGGCCGGCACCGCAGCTGGCAGCGCCAGCAAGCCGCCTGCCATGCGAAACACCAGCACGCCCGGCATCAGCGACACCACCGACGCAAAGCCGATCCCCGCGAACGGCAGGTGGTGCCGTCTGGCCACCGGCGTCAATATCGCCCCCACCACCAGCCCTGCCACTCCGGCGCCCATCACCGGCCCGGCGTGCCCCCACGTCATCGCGGCCCACCGCATGCCGTCGGCAATCATGGCCGTCAGCACCGGCCAGCCCACCAGCCGCAGCGGCATCGAAAAGAATATGCTGAAGCACGCCGCGGCAAGCGCGCCCGCCATCACGGCTGCCCACAGGGCCACCGCGCGCCCGGCCGGCGCCGGCGGCAGGTCGATGCCCAGCACGCCGAACGCCACCAGCAGGCCGGCGCTGATTGCAGCAAGCATGATGGCGGCAAAGATCAGGCGGGCCATACCGAGCGGCATGCGGTTGCCCAGCAGGTCGAGCGTACCGTTGAGCAGGTACGGGCCGGGCACCAGCACCATGCACGGACACACGGCAATCAGGCGCAGGTCGGAACTGAGATTCCAGCGCACGCTGGCCGCGCCCACCATGCCTGCCAGCAGCGCGGCCACGAAGGCCTGGGCGAAGCCGTTGGCGCCGTGCCGTCCCAGCCAGCGGCGCACCAGCGCGCCACTGCCGGCACTGAGAAAGATGATCAGCACCGCAGCGAGGTGCGCCACGCCAAACGTGACCGACAGCGCGGCGGCGCCCGCCGCGCAAGCCAGTGCAAACAAGGCGTCCGGCAGCGGCGGCATGGCGGCAATGGCCGCGATGCGCCGCTGCGCTTCCGGCACGGCCAGCCGGCCCTTGATGACCTGCTCGGCCAGCGCATTGGCGGCCACCACGCGGTTGATGCCCACGTTGTTGGGCGTCACAGCGATGATGTCGAGCGTGTCGATCCGTGCGGCGCCGGGTTGCAGGGGCTTGAGCAGCAGCTCGCCCCAGCCAGGCGCAAGCATCAGGCCCCCTTGGAAGCGGGCGGCCAGCCGCTGCGAGGTGCGGATGGTTTCTGCGGTCTGCTGGCCATTGCCATGCAACACCTGGGCGATGCTGCCGATCAGTGCCAGATGGTCCTGCGAAAGCGGTTGCGGCATGCGGCGGCTCCTTCCCCGAGGAGGGCGGTGATGCAATCCACCATACGCGGGCAGGCGCCGGCCAGCGCCTCGAACAGGGGAGAACCTTGCCTCTGCCTTTCGCCTGGCAAGGTCCTCCCTGCGCTGTTACCTGAGGACCAGCGCCAGGTCGACCAGGCCCACCGTGCCCGCGCCGATGGCCGACGTTGCCGGCGTGGCAGTGCCGTTGGCCAGCACGGCCGCGCCGGTCGCCAGGTCCACCTTGTACAAGGCGCTCGGGCCGCCTGCGGCGGTGCGCAGCGCCGCCAGCGCCAGGCCGTTGGCGCCGCCCGCGATATCGAAGCCCACGTCGCCCGCCACTGCCACCGTCAAGGGACCGACCGCGACCAGCGTGCCGTCGTTGGGCGGATTTTGCAGCATCAGGCTGGCGCTGGCCGTATCGATATCGAACAGCTGGGTGGCCGTGGCGCCTGCAACACTGTTGGTATAGGCGGCGGCCGTCACGCCATTGGAGGCGACCGCGCCGTCGGTGGTGGTGGCGCCCGAGTCGACATTGATGCGCAGGCTCTGGCCCGTGTTGCCGATCACGCGCAGGCGGTCCGCCACAGGGTTGAAGTCGACCGCGAATGCCGTGCCCGCAATGGCCGTGTAAGGCGACGACGTGTCGGCAGCATCGGCCGCCAGCGTGGACTTGACCGTGACCGCGCCGGTGGCCGGATCGATGGTCACGAGACGTGCTGTCGACGACAGGCCGTACAGCAAGCCGTCCTTGGGCCGCACGTCGATGCCCAGCAGGCGCTCGCCGGCGGCCAGGCCGCTGATGGCGACGTTGGCGTCAAGCGTATTCGGGGTGGCGGTCTTGAACGTGACCAGGCGGTTGTCGTCGGTCAGCCCGTAGGCGATGGGGGTGGCGGGCGTGGCCAGGGCGATGCCGCGCAGCTCTTCGGTGACGCCCACGGCAGCGACCAGCGTGGCAACGGGGCTGGCGGCCGGATTGGTGGCCGCCGACAGGTTCACGCTGTACAGATTGCGCGCGCCGCCCACCGTCATGACGGCGTAGCCCATATTGGTGCGGGCATCGATGTCGAAGCCGGCCACGGCAGTGGCTGTGATGCCCAGCGCCAGCGGGCTGGCCAGGGTGCCGTTGTTGGGCGGATTTTGCGTGTACAGCGTGCCGTTGGCAGCGTCGATCACGAACAGCGTGGTGCTGGCGGCACCCGCAAAACTGTTGGTGTACGCGGCGGCCGTGATGGCCGTATTGGCCGCGCCGCCGTTGATGGCGCCATCGGTGGTGGTAGCGCCCGTGTCCACGTTGATGCGCAGGCTCTGGCCCGTGTTGCTGACGATGCGCAGGCGGTCGGCGACCGGGTTGAAATCGACGCCGAAGTCAGCGCCTGCCAGCGCCGTGTACGGCGCCGTGGTGTCGGCAGTATCGGCCGCCAGCGTGGACTTGACGGTGGCCGCGCCGGTGGCGCCGTTCAGGGTGTAGATGCGGCCGGTGCTGCCCACGCCGTACAGCAGGCCGTCGGCGGGACGCACGTCGATGCCCACCAGGTTTTCGCCTGCCTGCAGGCCGGTCACGGTGGCCGTGGTGCGGATGGCGCCCGGCGTGGCGCGGTCGAACGAGAGCAGCTTATTGCTGGCAGTGAGGACGAACACGTCGCCCGCCACGGCCGCCGGGGGCGCGGGTGGCGTTACCACGCCGATGTCGTCGTCGCTGCCGCCACAGGCGGCCAATGAGAGGGAGACGGCGGCAACGAGCAGCAGTCTGGCGCAAGGTACGGCGGAAAAGTCAGGCAGGGTGGGCATGGTCGTGGCTCCTGTAGTGGTTTTGGGTGCCGCCCGCCTGTCACGACAGCGAGCGTACCCTTGCACTACCCACGAACCCGGCCTTTGGATGCAGTCAAAACAAAATATTTTTACTGCACCCTGCCCTGCTGCACATCAGCGCTGTAATTAACGCTGCAGCAGCGCGTTGACCGGCCCCAGGTCTTCTTCCTTCAGCGTGCCCGCTGCCGCGCGCAGGCGCAGGCCATTCATCACGGTGTCGTAGCGCGCCTTGGACAGGTCTTTCTGGGTGGCGTACAGCTGGCGCTGGGCATTGAGCACGTCGATATTGATGCGCACGCCCACCTGGTAGCCCAGCTTGTTGGAGTCGAGCGAGGACTGGCTCGACACTTCCGCCGCTTCCAGCGCCTTCACCTGCGCCAGGCCGCTGTTCATGCCCAGGAACGCCACGCGGGCGTTTTGCGCTGCCAGCCGCTTGTTCGCTTCCAGGTCGTTGCGGGCCTTGTCTTCCAGCGCAATCGCTTCGCGCACCTGGCTGGTGACGGCAAAGCCGCTGAAGATCGGCACGGTCCAGGTCACGCCAATGGCGTTATTCTTTTGCACGCCGTACGCGGTGGTGCTGGTGCGGCCGGTGGACGCGGCCAGGTTCAGCGTGGGCATGTGGCCGGCGCGGTTGCGCGAAATTTCGCGCTTGGAAATTTCCAGCTGCAGCTGCGACGCGATCACGGAGAAATTCTGTCCTTCGGCCGAGCTCACCCACGGATCGATGGCGGCCGGTTCCGGCGCGGTGATGGTCACGCCCGGGCGCAGCGGGGCCAGTTCGCCGGTCGGCTTGCCGGTGATGACCTGCAAGGCCGTGCGTTTATTGTCGAGATCGGTAATCGCGGCAAACTCCTGCGCCACCACCAGGTCGTACGCGGCTTGCGCCTCGTGGGTGTCGGTAATGGTTTGCGTGCCCACTTCGAAGTTGCGCTTGGCCGAGGCCAGCTGCTCGGTGGTGGCCGTCTTTTGCGCCTGGGTGGCGGTGAGGTTGTCCTGCGCGGTCAGCACGTCGAAGTATGCCTGCGCCACGCGCGTGATCAGGTCCTGGCGCGCCTGGGCAAACGTGGCCTCCGAGATGGCTTGCGTCAGCTTGCTTTGCTGGTAGGTTTGCCAGGCGGCCCAGTTGAACAGCGGCTGGCTCAGCGTCACCGAGTAGCTGTTGACGTGGTTATCCGTGTTCTGGCGCGTGACGATGCCCGGCACGCCGCCCACCGTACCGAGCTCGCCTTCGTTGAACGGACGGAAGTCGCCGTCGTTGCGGGTATTGCTCCCCTGGGCCGAGACGAACGGCAGCAGGCCGGCGCGGCCCTGCGTCGTGCGTTCGCGCCCCGCATCCAGTGACGAGCGGGCGCTGGCGTACGTGGCGTCATACGCCAGCGCTTGCTGATACACTTGGATAAGATCGGCCGCCTGTGCGCCAGCCGCGCCAAAAGTGATCAAGGCGCTCGACAGCAGCACGGCGATAAGGGGTCTCTGCATTTGCATTTCTCCGTTGGAGTCTTCTAAGTTGATCGAATCAGACACTGCTCCCGCTGCGCCGGACACTGCCGGCGCATGCGCTTCATGCTTTTCAATACTTTGCCATCGTGCCGTCGACCTGCAGCGCCCAGGCATGGATGCCGCCCGTCAGGTTGATCGTCTTGCCGAAGCCGTTACGCTCGAGGAAGGCCGCCACGTTCAGGCTGCGCGCGCCGTGGTGGCAGATGCAGACGATTTCCGCGTCTTCATCGAGGTCGTCGAGACGCGCCGGGATGGTATTCATCGGAATCTGCACCGAGCCGGCAATCTGGCAGGTCTCGAATTCCCAGTTTTCGCGCACGTCCAGCAACACCGGCTTGGGACGCGATTCATCGGCCAGCCAGGCCGCCAGTTCCGGCGCGGTAATCATCTGCATGGTCGCTCCGTTCAGAACTTGAAGGCCGACGGCTTGTTGGCCAGCAGCAGGGGTTTGACCTGGGTCTCGAACAGCGTGCGCGTGTCGTAGCCGGCTTCGCCGGTACGGGTGATCAGCTGCGCCTTCATGGCCGGCGCCTGGCCGATGTAGACGGCCAGGCGGCCGCCAACCATGATCAGCTTGAGCAGCGCTTCCGGCAGTTCCGGCAGCGCGCCCGATACCACGACCACGTCGAACGGTGCGCCGGCCGACCAGCCTTGCGCGCCATCGCCCAGCTCCACGGTGACATTGGTGACGCCGTTGGCGGCCAGATTCTGCTCGGCCAGGGCCTTGAGCGCCGGCGAGATTTCGATGGACGTCACGTGACGCGCGCGGTAGCCCAGCAGCGCAGCCATGTAGCCGGAACCGGTGCCGATTTCCAGGACCGACTCATGCTTCTTGACGTTGACATCCTGCAGCAGGCGCGCTTCGATCTTCGGGAACAGCATGTTTTCGCCGCCTGGCAGCGGAATTTCGGTATCGACAAACGCCAGCGCCTTGTGGGCGACAGGCACGAAATTCTCGCGCTTGACCACATGCAGCAAGTCCAGCACCTCGGTGTCGAGGACGTCCCATGGGCGGATTTGCTGTTCGATCATGTTGAAGCGGGCTTGTTCAATATTCATCTTAAGACTCGGGTCGGGATTAATTAATCCGTCATTTTATCGTTGAACTGACATCGGGGGACATATTAACGATATGACGGTCGGATCGCGCGAAATTGCGACAGTCTGCAGTTTAAGGGGGTTGAAGCGACTGAAACGGCAAGTTGGGCAAGTTGGCAGGCGGGACAGGCACCGGGCTACGCTCCCGGCATGGCCAGGCCGGCCAGGGTGGTGGTGATAAAAGTGTCCATGTAGGCGTGCGGATCGATGGGCGGCATCTCGCAGGCGGGCATGAAGGACTGGGTCCACATCATGAGCATCATCACGGGCGCCACCAGCACCGGCGTCATGACGTCCGGATCGACGGCGCGGAATTGGCCGCGGGCGATGCCGCGCACCAGCACGCTGTGGATCAGCCGGGTGCCGCGCGCGACCACTTCCTCGTTGTAAAAATGCGCCAGTTCCGGGAAGTTATTCCCTTCCGCGAACATGAGCTTGGTAATCCCGGCCAGTTGCGTGGAGCAACACTGGGTCCACCACCGCATCAGCAGCACGCGCATCAGCTCGGCGCTATGGCCGTCGAAGCCGGCCGCATCCTGTTCCGCTTCGCCGATGGTCTCGACGATGGTGCCGCGCACCACGGCCTTGAACAATTCTTCCTTGTTGGTGAAGTACAGGTACAGCGTGCCCTTGGACACGCCGGCGCGGCGGGCCACGTCTTCGAGGCGGGTGGCGGCATAGCCGCGTTCGACAAACTGGTCGAGTGCCGCCGCCAGCAATTCCTGCGGCCGCGCGTCCTTGCGCCGCTCCCAGCGGGGCTTGGTGTCTTGAAGGGCTTGCATGGGTGGATGAGGTCGACGGGTGGCGCGACGGTTAACTGTTACTTA
>JBEVMD010000012.1:0-12097 GCA_040508835.1 Duganella sp.
ACGCGCCAGACCGTGGCCGACGTGGTGGTGGTCGGCCTGATCGGCGAACGCTCGCGCGAGGTGCGCGAATTTGTCGACATGTCGCTGGGCAAGGACGGTTTGCAGAAAGCCGTGCTGGTGATCGCGCCGGCCGACGAAAGCCCGCTGATGCGCATCATGGCGACCGAACTGTGCCACTCGATTGCGGCCCATTACCGCGACCAGGGCAAGAATGTGCTGCTGCTGGTCGATTCGCTCACGCGCTATGCGATGGCGCTGCGCGAAGTGGCGCTGGCGCTGGGCGAGCCGCCGGCCACCAAGGGCTATCCGCCGTCGGTCTTTTCGAATTTGCCGCAGCTGGTGGAATCGGCCGGCAACGGCGAAAACCAGACCGGCAGCATGAGCGCCATCTACACCGTGCTGGCAGAAGGCGACGACCAGCAGGACCCGGTGGTCGATACGGCGCGCGCCATCCTGGACGGCCACATCGTGCTCACGCGCGAACTGGCCGAGCGCGGCCACTACCCCGCGATCGACATCGGCCAGTCGATCAGCCGCTGCATGAGCCAGGTGATCACGCAAGACCATATGCTGGCCGCGCGCGCGCTCAAGGCCAGCATGGCGCGCCACGACCGCGTGCGCGACCTGATCCCGCTGGGCGCGTACGTGCCCGGCGCCGATCCGGTCACCGACAAGGCCGTGATGCTGCACCCGAAAGTGGAAGATTTCCTGTGCCAGGGCACCAAGGAACAGGCGCCGTACGCCCCCTGCATCAACCAGCTTGAAAAGTTGATGAACTAAGTGCACCCCGAGGCTGATGCCATGAAAGCGACGACATGAGCGAACACACTATCCGCAATCTCACCACCCTGGTCGCGCTGCGCAACACCGAGGTGGAACGGCTGCAGACGGAGATGGCCGAAAAAGCCAGCTTGCGCGACCGCTACCAGAAAAACCTCGACCGCCTGACGGGCTTGTACGTGAATAGCGGCGCCAGCGGCAATCTGCACCCTGCCCTGGCCGGCAACTGCGGCGACTACAAGCAGGCCGTGATGGTCATGGCCGACAACCACCGGGTGGACCTGCATCTGCATGAAGCCGACATGGCCGTCTCGCAGCAGGCGCTCAACGCGGCCTGGGCCAAGCGCGAAGTGCTGGGCAAGGTGCTCGACAAGCAGCAGCGCGTGGTGCAGAAGGAACAACATTCGAAAGAACGCAAGCAGCATGACGAGCTGGCAACCCAGGCGTGGTGGCGGGGCCAGAAGTAACGCTGACAACCTGGCAAGGCTGTGCCGGCCGGACGGGCGGCAAAGTTGTCGCAAATGTGACACGAATGCGTCGTCCGCGCAACATCCAAATAAAAGTTAAAAATCTTTTCATACGGAAACGATTTGGGTCGCCTTGTATCAGGGTACACTCACTTATCCTTTCCAAGGAGCATGAACATGGCAACAGTCATCACCAGTCCAACTTACGATCCGGTCACCACGGCAACCAACCTGGCCAACTCGTATGTGGCGCCTACCAAGACCCTGCTGGACGCCCAGTCCACCAAGGCCAAGGCCAACACGGCGGCGCTGACCACGCTCGGCTCCGCCCTGAGCGCGTTCCAGACGGCGATGGCCACCCTGTCGTCGGGCACCAAGACGGTCAGCGCCAATACGGCCGCGTTCAGCAACACGGCCATTGCCTCCGGCACGGCCACGTCCAAGGCGACGTCGGGCACGTATTCGTTCTATGTGCAGCAGCTGGCCACGGCCGGCCAGGTGTCGTACAACGTGGCCGACAGCAGCGCCACCAACCCGGGCGCGTTCAAGGTCGCGCTGGGCGACGGCTCCACGTTCGACGTCTCGCTGACGGCGGCCGACAGCGACGGCAACGGCACCCTGACGGCCAAGGAAATCGCTGCGGCGGTCAACGCTGCGGCCGGCAATAATTCGCGCGTGACCGCCTCCACCATGACCGTCAACGGCAATACCCAGCTGGTGCTGACTTCGGCCAATACGGGTACCGCCAACGCCGTGGCCTCGCTCGACACGACCGGCGTCAACAACCCGGCCCTGGCCACCGCGCTGTCGGGCAAGACCACGCTGGCCGCCGCCAGCAATGCCATCATGTGGGTGGGCGCCAAGGATACGGGCACCAAGATCGAACAGGCCAGCAACACCTTCAGCGTGGTCGACGGCGTGAGCTTTACCGTCAAGCAGGCGCAGGGCGCCAGCGACGCGCCGGTGGTGATGACCGTGGGCGCCGACAGCAGCGCCACGGCCGCCAACGTGCAGTCGTTCGTGGACGCGTACAACACGCTGCTGGGCGTGTACAGCAAGGTCACCGCCGTGGGCGACGCCGCCAGCGGCACCGCCAGCGCTGCACTGGCCGGCGACTCCGCAGTCAAGTCGCTGCGCGAGCAGCTCAACACGGCGCTGCGCACCGCCACCGGCGGCCAGTCGCTGATCAGCTTTGGCATCACCGCCAACCGCGACGGCACGCTGTCGCTCGATTCGGGCCGCCTGGCCAAGGCCGTGGCCGCCAATCCGGAGGGCCTCGACAAGCTGTTCGGCCGCGCCACCACGCTGGGCCTGGGCGACAGCGGCGTGATGGGCACGATGAACAAGATCGTCAGCACCTGGACCAGCTCGGTCAACGGCGTGCTGGGCGCTCGCAAGGATGCCAACGCCAAGCTGCAGACCGACATCACCAAGCGCCTGGCCACGCTGGAAACCCAGTTCAACAACGCCTACCAGCGTTATCTCGCGCAATTTACCGCGTTACAGCAAATGCAATCGTCGATGACCAACACGTCCAATCTGTTTACGGCGTTGTTCTCGAGCGAATCCAGTTAAGACCGTCACAACCGGCAGCGGCCGCCAGGTCGCGCCTTTTTACCGTAGGTGTACACCATGCTGAACCAAGAAGCTTATAGCAACTACCACGCCACCAATCTGGACGCCCAGGTGGCCCGCGCCTCGCCCGTCGAACTGGTGCTGGTGCTGACCGACGGCCTGCTCGAAGAGCTGGCCCGCGCGCGCGGCCATATCGTGGGCAAGCGCTACGAGCTCAAGGCCCACAGCCTGAACAAGTGCACCGACATCATCAATGGTCTGTCGAGCTCGCTCGACTACGACAACGGCGGCGAGGTGGTGGAAAACCTCGGCCGCCTGTACGAATACTGCGCCAGCCGCCTGTATACGGCCGGCATCAAGCTCGACCCCACCATCATCGACGAAGTCACCACCCTGCTCACCACCATCAAGCGTGGCTGGCTGGGCGTACGGGCCAACACCCATGGTGGATAGACAACGCACGCTGCTGTCGCTGGCGCAGAAGATGAACGCGGCCATTGCGACGCAGGACTGGAAGATGCTGGCCGCGCTCGACACCTTGATCGCGTCCACGCTGCCGCAGATGGCGGCGCAAGGACCATGGAGCGCCGCCGAGCGGGCCGCATTGTCCGCGCTGCACCAGGTTCACCAGGAAGCAGCACGCCAGTGCGACCTTGCGCTGCACGATATCGGACGCAAGCTCAATGAATTGCAGGGCAACAAGGAGGGCTTGTTTGCCTATGCCCTCGACAGCGAACTCGCAGAAAACGGAATTTAAATGAGCATGACCATTTTGAGCGCCAGCGCGGCCAGCGCCACCCTGACCAGCAATGCGGCCCAGGCTGCCCGGCCGGCAAAGGCCGGCACGGCCACCGACCGCCAGGCCGACGACCAGCGCACCACGGCGCCGGCCCCTGCCGCGTCCGCGCGCGCCGACTCCGGCCGCAGCAGCGCCGTCCAGGGCCGCGAGGCCGCACGCGCGCAAGCCCAGCGTCCGGCCGCAACCGCGAAAACCGATACGGCCGCCACGCCGGCCGCCGCGCCCGCATTTGCGCAGCTGCTCGGCATGACCGGCGCCACCGCTCGCACTGGCGCCGCCGGCGATTCGGCAGACGAATCCGGCAACGAATCCGCCAACGAATCCGTGCATCAAACCGCTGACGGCAGCAGCGCCGACGCCAGCGCCACGCCGCTGCTGGCGGCCATGGCCGGCGCCTTGTTTGCCGCGCCGCCCGCCGCCCAGGCAGTGCCGGCCGCTGGCGCTGCCACCGCAGGCAGCGAAGCGCTCCAAACCGTTGCCGCGCTCAACCCGTCCGCCACCCGCCTCAACCTGGCGGCCGCCGGCGTGGCAGTCCATGCCGATGCCGCGCCGCCAGCGGCAGCGGACGTCGAAGGCGCCGCCCTGGCCCGCCAGGCCAGCCTGCTGGCCGGCAGCGCCGCGGCGACCCAGCCTGCCGTGACCGCGCAACTGGCGGCCACCGTGGCGGCCACGGTGACCACGGTCTCGCCAGACACCACCCGCACCGCCGGCGCGTCCGACGCTGCGCGCGCTGCGGATGGCGCCGCCCCGGCCGTGCCGCTTGCCGCAGCGGCCCCGGTCGCACCGGCGGCTGCCACGGCGGACGTCGCCCTGCCGCGCGTGACCGTGCGCGTGGCCCAGGCCGATGCCGACACTGCGCCAGCCCCGGCTTCCACGCCGGCCGGCGCCCCCGTCGCCAGCAAGGATGACAGCCGCGCCGGCATCCCGGCCGGCACGCCGACTGCCGTTCAGCCCGGCATGGTGGCCACCGCACCGGCCGCCGGCGCCACCGGCGCTGCCGTGGTCAAGCTGGCCGGCGCGCCCGACCAGTGGCAGCAACCGCTGCGCGAAGCGCTGGGCGACCGCCTGCAGGTCAACCTGCAACGCAACAACGATCACGCCGTGATCCGCCTCGACCCGCCGAACATGGGCAGCATCGAGATCTCGATCCGCCACACGGCTGGCGCGCTGCAGGTCAACCTGTCCGCCAGCAATAGCGAAGTGGTTCGCCAGCTCAACACCATCGGCGACAGCGTGCGCCAGGATTTGTCGAACCGCCAGTTCACCGAGGTGGCCGTGACCGTGTCGTCCAGCCGCGCGCAATCGCAGCCGCAGTCGCAGGGCCAGGCCCAGGCAGACGGCGGCCGCCAGCAGCGCGAGCAGGAACAGCGCACGCCCGGCCGCGGCCTGTACGAGGACAACGCCGCGCCCACCTTTGCCATGAACGACCAGGAGTAGTCAGTAGATGAAAAACATGAAATTGATAATCGGTGTCGTGCTGGTGCTGGTGATAGGCGCCGCCGTGGCCGGTGGCGCGTTCTGGTATATGTCCAAGGGTGACGATCACGCCGAAGAGACGGCGGACGGCAAGCCGGCCAAAAAGCCGGCCAAGAAGGAAGAAAAGAAAAAGGAAGGCCCGCCCAAGTACCTGACGGTGGACAAGGTCATCATCATGCTCAAGCGCCAGCCCGGCGACACCACGGCCCACTACATGTCGGCCGACCTGGTGATCACCACCGACGAAAAGGCGGAGAAGGAAGCCAAGGAACACCTGCCGATGCTGCGCAGCGTTGCCGTGCGCACGCTGTCGAACCTGTCGATGGCCACGGCCCAGACCATGACCATCGACCAGTTCGCGGCGGAACTGAACAAGGCGTTTGACGAGGCCTACGAGCACGAGGGCCGGGAAAAACCATTTTCGGAAGTCATGATCGGCAAGCTCATCATTGAGTAAGCCGCCGTCAGCATGAAGACAACTGGAGCGGGCATGGCGTATGCAGAGCAGGTAGCGGAAGGGTATGGACCAGCGTATGCGCCCGGTTACGGCGACGCCGAGCTGGGCGCTGCGGCCATGCACAGCCCGGCGGACGAGCAGAAATACCTGCTGGCCTATGCGCCGCTGGTCAAGCGCATCGTCCGCCAGCTCAATTCGCAGGTGGCGGGCGCCATCGACCGCGACGACATGGAGCAGATCGGCCTGATCGGTTTGCTGGAAGCGCTGCGCCGCTATGGCGAACCGGACGCCACGTTCGGCAGCTATGCCAGCCTGCGCGTGCGGGGCGCCATTCTCGACGAGCTGCGCCGCCAGGACTGGCGGCCGCGCGCGGTGCGCCAGCAAAGCCACAAGCTGCGCGACGGCGTGCGCGCCCTCACCCGCAAGCTGGGGCGCGAGCCGGGCGAGCACGAAATCATGGCCGCGCTGAACCTCACGGCCGAGCAATACCAGGCGTACCAGCTCGATGAAAACGCCGAGCTGATCGCCAGTTTCGACGAAGTGCTGCAGGAAACCGTGGGCCAGGACAGCGCGCCGAGCCCGGAAGACCAGCTGATGGTGCGGCGCAGCCTGGAGCAGGCGCTGCGCAGCCTGGACGAGCGCGAGCAGCGCGTGGTGCAGATGTATTACGAATTCGAACTGAGCTACAAGGAAATCGCCGCCGTGCTGGACCTGACCGACGCCCGCGTCTGCCAGCTCAACAAGGCGGCCCTGAACAAAATGAAAGCCGTGCTGCAGTCCGCCTGAGGCGACGCAGCACGACCAGGTATCAAGAAATGACGCGGAAAGGCGAATCATCATGCAGCAAATAGTCGGCATCTTCATCGTTTTAGGGAGCGTTTTCGGCGGCTTCTTCATGATGGGCGGCGCGTTCCATCAGATCTGGCAACCGATCGAGCTGATCGTGATTGCCGGTTCGGGCCTGGGCGCGCTGGTCATCGGTAACCCGACCCACGTGCTCAAGGAGCTGATGACGCAAATCAAGAAGATCATCACCCGTAAAAAATACGACTCCGAATTCCAGCGCCAGTTGCTGCTGCTGATGTACGAGCTGCTGCAACTGGCCGCCGGCGGCCTGAAAGCGCTCGACGCCCACGTGGAAGCACCGAAGGACAGCCCGCTGTTCCAGCGCTACCCGCGCGTGCTGGAAGAACCGAAACTGCTCGCTTTCATCGTCGACAACTTCCGCCTGATGGCCATGGGCAAGATCAACGCCCACGAACTCGAAGGCGTGCTGGACCAGGAACTGGAAGCGCTGCACACGGAACTCGAACAACCGGCCAAGTCGCTGGGCAAGATCGGCGAAGCGATGCCGGGCTTCGGCATTCTGGCGGCCGTGCTGGGGATCGTGATCACCATGAACACGGTGAGCCAGGGCGCCACGTCGGGCGAGATCGCCGAGCACGTGGGCGCGGCCATGGTCGGCACCTTCATCGGTATTTTCCTGTGCTACGGCCTGATCGATCCGCTGTGCAATATGATGAAACAGCTGGTCAACCAGGAAGCGTCCAACAAGGAAACCGTCAAGGTGGTGCTGGTCACGCACGTGGCCGGCAAACCGCCGCTGCTGGCGATCGACTCGGGCCGCCGCCTGGTACCGCTGAATATCAAGCCGAGCTTTGCCCAGCTGGAACGCTGGATCAACGACCTCGAAGGCCGCGACAGCGAGCCGGCCGACGACAGCCGCAAGGGAGGCCGTGGTGCTAAAGCCGCATGAGAAACATGAGCAGACCATCGTCAAGCGCGGTGGCGGCAAGCACAAGCACGACGACCACGGCGGCGCCTGGAAGGTAGCGTTTGCCGACTTCTGCCTGGCGCTGATGTGCTTGTTCCTGGTGCTGTGGCTGATGGCTGCGCGCAATACCGAGTCGCTCGAGCAAATCCTGACCGAGTCGGACGGCGCCAAGACCGACCAGGGCAAGGGCGTGATGCCCGAACAGGTGGGCGGCCCGCGCGGCAGCCTGATCGACCGTTTCCCGATGCCGCACACGGGCAGCACCGAAGAGCCGGGCGACAAGAAATCGCGCGGCGAGTCGGCGGCCGAAACCGCCGCCAAGACCACGGACCCCAAGGTCAAGTACGACAGCCCCGACGACCTGCAAACGCTGTCCAAGGCGCTGACCAAGATGAGCGCCGATTTCGGCCTCACTTCCAACCTGGAAGCGATCGTCACGCCGTACGGCCTGCGCGTGATGGTGCACGACACGGAAAACCAGGGCATGTTCGTGCGCGGCAGCGCCGTGCCGACCGACAAGTTCCGCGCCCTGCTGCGCAAGATGGGGCCGCTGTTCGCCAAGATGGAAAACCAGATGCTGATCGTCGGCCATACCGATTCGATGCAATACGCCGACACCAGCTACGCCGCGTTTTCCAACTGGACGCTGTCGGCCAACCGCGCCATGTCGGCGCGCGCCCAGCTGCTGGGCGGCAGCATGAACCCGGAATCGGTGCTGCAGGTGGTGGGCATGGCCGACCGCGCGCCGCTCGACGTCAAGCGCGCCGACGCGGGCGTCAACCGCCGCATCGAGCTGCTGATCCTGACCACGGCGCAGGCGAAAACCATCGCCTCGATGTTCGGCATGCCGGACCGCACCGTCCCGTACAACGAGCAGATCAACACCGCCCTGCCCGATCCCGGCCTGCTGCAAAAGCTGCGCGAGTCGCTCGGGCGTGGCAACTGAAGCGCAAACCTGTCAAGATACCACCATGCAAACCAAGCCAAGCAGAGGCACCCGTATGAGAATCACGACATCGACTCCGGACGGCATGGCCGTCCAGCGCGTGGTCGAGCCGGCGCCGGTGGACAGCGCCGACGCCGCGGCCGCCGCGCCCGCCGCCACGGCCGCGCCGCTGCAGTCGGCCGTCATGCAGCCGGCGCTGCAGGCGATGCGCGACATGCCGGAAATCGACCAGGAAAAAGTGGACATGCTGCGCGACGCGCTGGCCAAGGGCGAATTGCCGTTCGACCCGTCCAAGCTGGCCGGCCTGATCCAGCGTTTCCACGGGGCCGAAAAGTGAACCAGCCCGCTGCCCGTGCCGCCGCGCCGGCGCCCCAACCGTTGTCGCGCCAGGATGCCATGCGCGCGCTGCTGGCCGGCATCGCCGAAGACTTGCAGGCGTACGCGGGCCTGACGGCGCTGCTGGAAGAACAGTTCGACGCCGCGCTGCGTCACCAGGGCCCGCGCCTGGCTGATATTGCTGACAAGATTGGCGCCATGGTGGCAGCCGCCGACGCCCGCCGCATCCGCCGCGTTGCGCTAGCGCAACACCTGAATGGCCCGCAAGCGACCATGCCGCAGGCATTTGCCTTGCTCAAAAATGCTGCACGGGAGAAAATAGAGGCCGACTGGAAGACGCTCGAGACCATGGTGGTCGAGTGCAAGCGTCTCAGCAAGCGCAATGCGGACCTGCTGGTCGAACAGCACGGCATCATGCAGCGCGTGCTGCATGGTGAAGAACACACTTATGAGCCTATTTAATCCCCTGCCTACCGCTTCCACGGCTGCCGCCGTCTCGAACATCAGCGCTACCCGGCCCACGGCCGGGTTTGGCGCTGCGGTGTCGACCGGCGCGTTTTCGTCGACATTCCAGCAGGTGCAAAACGAGGTTGCCGGCTATATCAGCAAGGGCGACGGCGGCTTTTCGGTGGCGCCCGATTCGGCACAGGCCATGCGGCTGGCGGCCCTGACAGCACAGCAAGGCGCCAGCGCCACCGGCGCCATCGATGGGGAAACCGGCGGCGTCGACCGCGCCACGCGCGACCAGTTCCTGGCCTCGATCCAGCCATGGGCGGCGGAGGCGGCCGACAAGCTGGGCGTGGCGCCCGAACTGGTGGCCGCGCACGCGGCGCTGGAGTCGGCGTGGGGCAAACAACCGCTGCGCAAGGGCGGGCTCGACACCAACAACCTGTTCGGCATCAAGGCCGGCGGCAGCTGGCAGGGCGACGTGGCCAGCGCCACCACCACCGAATTCGAGCATGGCGCCATGCTCAAGAAAACCGAGCGCTTCCGCAGCTATCCGGACGCCGCCAGCGCGTTCCGCGATTACGCGGACATGTTGTCCGGCAATCCGCGCTACCAGGCCGCCCTGAACACGGGCAGCGACGCCCGCGCCTTCGCCAACGGCCTGGCGCGCGGCGGCTATGCCACCGATCCCGGCTACGCCGACAAGCTGGCGCGGCTGGCCACCCAGCTGCAGCGCACCAGTATCAGCCGTTCTTCGGAATAGGCGCCAGCGGCAAGTCCGCCGGCTGCACCGTGCCCGGCCCCGTCACCCGGGCGCGCACAATATTGCCACTACTATTACGTACCCGCACCACGCTGCCGCGCGCGCCGCCATCCATGGCCTCGCCCGCCATGCTGACGGTGACCTGGTCGCGCGTGGCCGTGATCATGACCGCATCGCCGCGCTTGACCAGGACCGGTGCGCCCAGCGCGCCGGTGCGCAGGACTTCGCCGGCGCGCAGCGTGCGCTTGGCGCTCATGCCCACCACCTCCTGCGGATCGGACACGCTGTCGGCCAGGCTCGATACGTCGTGGCGCTCGAGCAACACGTCGTCATCGGTAATCACCTGCCCGGCCGCGACGTTATTGGCCGCCATGGCAATGCGGGCGGACACCTTGGCGCGCACCACGAAATCGTAGCGCCAGCCGCCGGGACCGGCGCACACGGCGCCAAAGCGCATGCGCGCCGGCTGCCGGGTATCGGCGCCCTCGACCGACACCTCGCGCGGGCAGGCGGCGAGCGGACGGCTGCCGCGTAACACTTCAACCTCGATTTCGGGCTCGACCAGGCCCCGACTGTCTGCCCAGCGCAACACATATTCGCGGGCCGCAGACTCGACCGCCAGAGGGACTTTGTCTGCCGGGACCGCTGCCGCGCTCGCTGAAGTGTTAAAAAATGTGCTTCCAAGCAGCAACATTCGTCCTAAACCAGTTACAATAGTTTTGTTGAACATGGGCAATACCTCTACTATCATGCAAGCGATTGCGCCACCGGCGCCAGAGCGACATTCTACATGGACGGCCAAGGTTGCCATGCAGAATCCCGCTGAAATTAGCACCAGAGCAACTACATTGTCAGTGACATCAGTAACACCGGCAACACCGAATACCACCTCGACCTGATCAGGAGAACACCATGGGCATCAGTTTCAACCACGTGACCGGCGTCCACGCCGATGCGCTGCAGCTGCGGGCCGAACGCACCCGCATCCTGGCGTCCAACCTGGCCAATGAAAACACCCCCGGTTACCAGGCGCGCGACATGGACTTCGGCGCCGCCCTGTCCAACCTGCAGGCCGAAGCGGCCGGCGAGCTCGGTGGCGACGACGAGGCGGCCAGCATGTACCGCGTCCCGTACCACCCTACCCGCGACGGCAACACGGTGGAAATCGGCGTCGAGCAGGCCGCGTTTTCGCAGAATGCCTCCGACTTCCAGACCAGCCTGACGTTCGTGAACATGCGTCTCAAGGGCCTGGCCAAGGCGATTGCCGGTCAATAAGCCTCACTCCAGTTAAGGAAAACGACATGTCGTTCAAAGATATTTCAGATATTGCCGGGTCGGCCATGGCGGCGCAGAGCGTGCGCCTCAATACCATCGCCTCGAATCTCGCCAATGCCGACTCCGTGGCCGGCACCGAGGGCGACACGTACCGCGCCCGCAAGCCGGTGTTCGCCACCGTGATGGGCGAAGGCAGCAACGGCATGACCGCCGGCGGCCGGGTGCAGGTGCTGGACGTGGTCGAATCGTCCGAGCCGCTGCGCAAGGTCTACGAACCGGGCCACCCAATGGCCGACGGCAACGGCATGGTGTACTACCCCAACGTCAACGAAGTGGCGGAGATGGCCGACATGATGTCGGCGTCGCGCGCGTTCGAAACCAATGTCGAAGTCCTCGGCCGTATCCGCGGCATGCAGCAATCCCTCCTTAAACTTGGTGAAAGTTAAGTCATGGCAGTCAGTCTCCTCAACAACGGCACTACCACCTCGGGCACGACTGGCAACACCAGCGTGACCGCCAATACGGCCAGCGAAGCGTCGGACATGTTCACCAAGTTGCTGGTGGCGCAGATCCAGAACCAGGACCCGCTGTCCCCGACCGACCCGTCGCAGTTCGTGCAACAGCTGACCCAGCTGTCGCAGACCGAGTCGCTGCAAAAGCTGTCCACGCTCACCAGCGCCAATTCCAGCATCCTGCAAAGCATGCAGGTGCTGTCGCTGGGCGCCCAGGTGGGTTCGTCCGTGATGGCGGAAACCACGTCGGTGCGGCTCGACGCCAGCACCCCCGTCAAGGGCCAGATCACGCTGGACGCCAGCAGCGCCGACACCAGCCTGGTGCTGACCGCGGCCGACGGCACCAAGACCACCATCAAGCTCGGTACGCAAGCGCCGGGCGCGGTGCCGTTCACCATCGATCCAGCCAAGCTGGGCCTGCCAGCAGGCGATTACACGATGGCGGTCAGCACCAGCACCAAGGAAACCCCGGCCATCGATATCGAAGGCC
>JBEVMD010000057.1:0-6639 GCA_040508835.1 Duganella sp.
CACGGCTTGGACAGTATGTCGGCGGGCAAGTCTTCGTGCAGATCGTAGATCACCTGCGTGCCGCGCCGGCGCAGCAGCAGGCCGTAGGGGATCAGTTCGGGATCGTGGAAGTGGTACAGGTCGGCGTCCAGCGCGGCGGCCATGCGGTAGCAGCGCCACCCCTGGCGCAGCACCCGCCGCAGGCGGCCCGCGCCGTCCGCGCCCGGCAGCGCATGCACGGTGACGCCTGCAGCGGTGGCCTCGGCCACCTGCGCCGGCGTGGCCGCGATCACCAGGTGCACGTCGAAACCGGCCGCCGCCAGCGACACGCACTGCTTGCGGTAGATGCGGATGTCGAGCCCGCGATGGACCGACGACAGGTGGCAGACCCTGACCATGTCAGCCGCCCCGGGTGGAATCGGTCAGCGCGGCCAGCCAGGCCAGCATCAGCGCTTCATCGAGCAGGTCCGGGTCGCGGGCCAGCGCCGCGTCCGAGAGCAGGGCATCGCGGTCCACTCCGGCCAGCAGCGACCCCTGCAGCGCGCCGCCATGGTCGTGGATGCGCGCGCGCAGGCTGGCGCCGATGCCCTGCGCGATCCAGTCCGGCGCCACGTCGAAGCCGCGCTTCTTGCGGTTGAGGCGGATGGCGTCGGGCACCAGGCCGGCGGTCATGCGGCGCAGCAGCCATTTGCCGTAGCCGTTGGCGATCTTGCTGGACGTGGGCAGCGCCAGCGCCAGCTCCACCAGGCGGTAATCCATGAACGGCAGGCGCGACTCGACGCCATAGCCCATCGAATTGCGGTCCTCGTAGCGCAGCAGCGTGGGCAGGCTCCACTGCTCGATGTCGGCAATCTGCCGCGCCCGCAGCGACATGCCGGACGCGCCCCACAGGTTCGCTGGCACGCTTTCCCATGACAGCAGGCGGAACGCCGCGCTGCGGCCCCGATAGCGGTTGAGATTGCGCCAGTACATGCGCGCCTGGCCCGCTTCGTGCACCAGCATTAGTCCCAGCGAATACAGCAACGCCAGCGCGCTGATCGGGCGGCGCCGCTGCAGCGCTTCGCGCAGCGCGATCACGGTGAACTTGCGGTAGCCGGCAAAGATTTCATCGCTGCCCTGGCCGCCCAGCAGCACCTTGTAGCCGGCCTCCTTGACGGTGCGAAACACCAAGTGTTGCGCCAGCGGACTCAATCCGGAAAACGGCGCTTCCTGGTACGCCAGCGTTTGCGCCAGCAGGGCGTCGAGCTGCGCTGCGGACAGCTGCGGCCAGACCCACGTGACATCGATCCCGGCCGCCCTGGCCAACGCGGCCGCGCCCGGTCCCTCGGATGCCTGCGCCGATGGCGAGCCGAACGAGAATGCGCGCAGCCCATCCGTGGTGGCGGCAGCCGGGGCGTGCACCGGGTTGCCAGCCAGCGAGCGCGCCACCGTGCAGGCAATTGCCGCAGAGTCGAGCCCGGCGCTAAGCGACACGGCCACCGGCACATGGCTGCGCAGCCGCAGCGCCACCGCATCCGCGTACAGCACGCGGCAATGTTCCGCCAGCGCCGGCTGGCGCAGCTGGTCGATCAGCGCGCGCTGGGCCGCCACGCCGCGCCGCAGCGCGTACCACGCGCCCTCGCTGGTGCCGAGGCGGTCGGGGTGGAGCTGGAACCGGATCCAGCTGCCGGCGGGGACCGTGTGCACGTCGCGAAACGGTGAGCCGGACTGGGCGCTGTCATAGGCCTTGTAGCGCACGCCGCGCGCGCACCAGGCCGTATCGACCGCCGCGCCCACCTGGGCCGCGATGCCCGCCACCGACGAGCCGAACACGAGTTCGTTCCCCGGGCCGCGCGCCCAGAACAGGGGCTTGACCCCGAAGCGGTCGCGCACCAGCCACAGCGTGCCGGTGCGTTCGTTGAAGGCGGCAAACGCAAACATGCCGTTCAGGCGCGGCAGGGCGTCCAGTCCCCATGTGGCCCAGGCGCGCAGCAACACCATGGTGTCGCTGTCGCCATGGATGATTTGGCCGGCATCCCGCAGCTCGGCGCGGATTTCGCGGTAGTTATAAATTTCGCCGTTGAACACGAGGCACCAGCCGCTGGTGTCGTCGACCATGGGCTGGGCGCCCAGCTTTGACAATTCCAGCACCGCCAGCCGGCTGTGCGCCAGCGTGACGGTGTGGCCGAACGACGCGACCTGGCGCGTGCCGCGCGCATCGGGCCCGCGCCGGTCGATGTGGCGAAACGCCCGCTCGATGGTGGCCATGGTGGCGTAGGCAGCGCCCGCTTCGCCGTCGTCCACCCCCTGATGCACCCAGCCCCAGATTCCGCACATGTGTTTTACCCGCGACGAGTGAATTGGACGATGGCCCGATGCTACGTGAGCACATCGTCATCACATGCGATCTCGATCAAGCGTGCAGGCGGTTGTGGCCCAGCGTACACCCGGTGCAGCGCGCGCTTGACCCCCCGGTTTTTCTGGCCGAGTATTTACCGCTCAAATCATCTGAACCGGAGCATGCATGACCGTCCGTATTGAGCCGTCGTGGAAAGCGCAATTGCAGGATCAATTCGAGCAACCGTACTGGCCAACGCTGACTGCCTTCGTCAAGCAGGAGTACGCGGCAGGACCATGCTGCCCGGCCGGCAAGGATATTTTCAAGGCGTTCGACCTGACCCCGTTCGAGGACGTCAAGGTGGTCATCCTCGGCCAGGACCCGTACCACACGCCGGGCGCGGCCATGGGGTTTTGTTTCTCGGTCCCGGACGGCAATCGGCCGCAACCGAGCCTGCAAAACATCTTCCAGGAATTGCACAGCGACCTCGGCGTCGAGCGCCGCCACACCGATCTGTCGGACTGGGCGCGGCAGGGCGTGTTCCTGCTCAACAGCGTGCTGACCGTGCGCGCGCGCCAGGCCGGCTCGCATGCCAATCACGGTTGGGAGACGTTTACCGACAGCGCCATCGCCCGCCTGTCGCAGCAGCGTGACGGGCTGGTGTTCATCCTGTGGGGCAGTTACGCGATGGCCAAGCGCGCGCTGATCGATACCGACAAACACCTGGTCATCACGTCGCCCCATCCGTCGCCGTTTTCGGCCAATAAGGGATTTTTTGGCAGCAAGCCGTTTTCGCGCACCAATGATTACCTGTCCCAACACGGCAAGCAGCCGATAGCGTGGACGTGAGGCCACAACTGGCAACACGATAGCGTTATCCTGCAGACCACAAACGGTCTGATAGCGGAAATAAGCTGATAAATTGTCGGTAGGAACATTTCCCTGCAAAGGAACCGACATGCGCATCGTTACCCGAATGGCCGCCTTGGCGACCGGTCTGCTGTTGACCGCAACAATTTCCATGGCCCAAACGCCGTACACCGACGACGCCGTCTATCGCGGCCTGGGCGGCAAGGAGGGCATCAAGAAGATCGTCGACACCTTCATTCCGCTGGTGCTGGCCGATCCGCGCATCAAGGACAACTTTGCCGACTTCGACATGGCGCAGCTCAACGTGCGGCTGCAGGAGCAGATCTGCGAGTTCGCCGGCGGCCCGTGCACATACACGGGCAAGTACCGCGACAAGACCATGGACGGCGTGGGCACCGTGCGCGACATGGCCACCGTGCACCAGGACCTGAAGATCACCAACGCCATGTTCAACGCGCTGACCGAGGATCTGCAACTGGCCATGGAGCGCCACAACGTGCCCAACCGCGTGGCCAACCAGCTGGTGGCCAAGCTCGCGCCCATGCAGCGCGCCATCGTGACCAAATAACCCGCCGCCAGGAGCCGCCCGTGAAGATTCCCACATCGACGTCAGTTGCGCTGGCCGCGCTGATTTCCGTAACCGCCGCCAGCGCCGCCGCCCATCAACCACCGCCCGACATGGGCAAGCTGCTCGCTACCGGCGGCGTCAGCCAGGTCGAAGGCGCCGGCGGCGGCGGCATCGTGCCGTGGGCGCTGATCACCGGCTACGGCACCCGCGACAGCTGGGGCGCCAACGCCCACTACACGTATGTCCATACCCAGGACTACCAGCTCGACACCTATGGCGTAGCGCTGGGGATTGCCGACCGGGTGGAACTGTCGCTGGCCAGCCAGACCTTCAAGGGCAGCCTGGCGCCGCTCGACAACCTCAATCTCAAGCAGGATATCTGGGGCCTGAAGGTCAAGCTCATGGGCGACGCCGTCTACGAACAGGACAGCTGGCTGCCGCAGGTCGCGGTGGGCGTGATGTACAAGGACCACAAGGGCGTGGGGGGACTCGGCGCGCTGGGCGTGACCAATGTCACCCAGCTGGGCGCGCAAAGCGATCATGGCTACGATTACTACGTGGCCGCCACCAAGATCCTGCTCGAGCAAAGCCTGCTGTTGAACCTGACCCTGCGCGCGACCAAGGCCAACCAGATGGGCTTGCTGGGCTTCGGCGGCGACCAGGGCGACAGCCGCCGCGTGATGCCGGAAATCTCCGCCGCGTACCTGGTCAACCGCCACGTGGCGGTGGGCGCCGAGTACCGGCGCAAGCCGCACAACCTGGGCGTGGATCCGGAACAAGCGTATGTCGATGCGTTCGTGGCGTGGTTCCCGACCAAGAACGTGTCGGTGACGGCGGCGTATGCCAGCCTGGGGAAAATTACCGTCTTCAATCCGAAGACGCAGCGCGGCCTGTACCTGTCGGTGCAGACCGGCTTCTGATCAGCTCTTGAGCGATGCGGCCAGCAGCTTGTGCAGCGCCGGGAAGTCTGGTTCGCCCAGGTAGCGCTTGAGGATCTTGCCGTCCTTGCCGATAACAAAGGTGGTGGGCGTCATTGCCACGTCGCCGTAGGCCTTGGCGGCCGAGCCGTCGGTGTCGAGCGCCACCTTGAACGGCAGCTTGCGCGTGTCGGCGTAGTTAACCACGTAGTTGGGCGGATCGTAGCTCATGGCCACGGCCACGAACTCCAGGCCCTGGTCCTTGAACTTGTTGTACGTGTCGACCATCTGCGGCATTTCGGCCACGCAGGTGGCGCACGACGTGGCCCAGAAATTGACCATCACCACCTTGCCGCGCAGGCTCTCGGGCGAGATCTTGTCGCCCTTGATGGAGACAAAGGTGACGGCCGGCGCTACCGGGCGCTTGTTGAGCGTGACGAAGGCCACCGCACCGATCACGGCCAGGGCCGCCGCCGCGATCAGCGGTTTGACCCAGGCGCGCGACGTCGTTGCAGCAGCAGCGGGGGCGGGTGCCGTCATGGCCTTACTGCGCCGGTTGCGACGTATTTTGCGTCGGCTGGTACGATTTCCATTCTTCTTCCGTGATGTACTCGAAGACCTTGACGACCTTGCTCACGCCCGAAACGCCGCGCGCCACTTCGGCGCCGATCTGGCCTTCGCGCTGGGTCACGCGGCCCTGCAGGAACACCACGCCCCGTTCGGTGACGACCTGGAACGAGTTGGCCGAGATATCCTTGGCGTCCACCAGGCTGGCTTTGACCTTGCCGGTGATCAGGGTGTCGTTCGAGCGCGAGGTGTAGCTGGCCGGGCCGGCCACTTCCAGTTCGTTAATGACGGACAGCACGCCTTCGACGGCCGCCATTTCGCGTTCGGCCGTGGCCTTGGCGGCAGCGTCCGGTACTTCACCGCTGAGCAGCACGCGGCGGTTGAAACTGTTGATGTTGACGTGGGCATCCTTGCCCAGGACGTTGCGCAGCTTGTTCCCACCTTTCAACTGGATGGCCGAGTCTTCGGTTTGCGAGCCGAACGTGCGGCGGTCGGATGCGGCCAGGGTGCCGGTAACAGCACCGCCGGCAATGAGCGCCACGCAACCGGACAGGGTGGCGGCAGTGGCCAGGCACAGGACGCTGACAGCAAGCGGCCGTCGCAGCGTGTTCCAGATGGTGCGGGAATTACTCATTCACATCTCCTCCGAATAGGGCGACATCGATACCATCGCAAATGCTGTGGATGCAGACCAGATGCACTTCCTGGATGCGGGCAGTACGGCTTGCCGGAACGCAGATATGGACGTCGGCGTCGGTCAGCATCTTGCCGATGTCGCCGCCGCCCTTGCCGGTCAGCGCCACCACGCGCATTTCGCGTTCGAGCGCCGCTTCGATGGCGGCAATCACATTGCCCGAGTTACCGGACGTGGAAAACGCCAGCAGGATGTCGCCCGCCTGGCCGAACGCCTGCACCTGCTTGGAGAAAATCTCGCGGTAGCTGTAGTCGTTGGCGACAGCCGTCAGGATCGAGGTGTCGGTGGTGAGGGCAATGGCCGGCAGCGGGAAGCGCTCGCGTTCGAAGCGGCCCACCAGCTCGGCGGCAAAATGCTGAGCGTCGGCAGCGGAACCGCCGTTGCCGCATACCAGGATTTTGTTGCCGTTGGACAAAGCCGCAAACATCATGTCGATGGCTTGGGCAATGTGGGGTGCCAGCACGGTGGCCGATTGGATTTTCAGTTCGGCACTTTCGTGGAAGTGCGCCAGGATGCGTTGATTATTCATAGTGTGCTGATTATAGTGCAGTCATCCAAATCCCCGTACAAGCGCTGTTAAAAATGCTTACATCTCCAGCATATTTTGCAGCCATGTCAACTTTTCGCCATCGAGCGCCACCAGGTCGAAGCGGCAGGGCGGCGGCGCGCGGTGGCGCAGCAAATAATACTGGGCCGCCAGGATCAGGCGCCGCTGCTTGGCGCCGGT
>JBEVMD010000105.1:0-13936 GCA_040508835.1 Duganella sp.
CGTTGCCGGCCGTTCCCTGCTTGGACGACAGCGTGCGCAGGATCGATTGGGTCTGGTTGCCGGGCAGCGCGGCCGGCGGGACGTTGCTGCCGTTATAGACGCTGCCCGTCACCAGCGGCCGGTCCGGGTCGCCGTTGATGTAGCTGACCACCACCTCGTGCCCCACGCGCGGCAGGAAGAACGCGCCCACGCCCTTGCCAGCCGTGGCCTGCGCCACGCGGATCCACGGCGCGCGGGTGTCGTCCACGGCGTCGCGGTCCCAGGGGAAACGCAGCTTGATGCGGCCGTGCTGGTCGGTCCAGATTTCCTCGCCGGCCGGGCCCACCACGCGCGCCGTCTCGCAGCCCGTCACGCGCGGGCGCGCGGTGGTCATGGCCGGACGGAACGGCACGCTGGCGGGAAACGCTTCGAACGCATTGGTATAGATGTCGCCGCGCACCATGTGCCGCACGCGGCGCAGCACGAACGCCGCGTTCAGCGCTGCCACGAAATGGCTGGACAGGGTAAAACGCGTTCCGGCCGTGAAGCCGGCGCAGTAACTGTCGCCGCGCAGTACCTGGGCGGTGGCCTGCCCTGCTTCCACGCGCAGTTGCGCCAGCGCCCGGGCCGCATCGACGGTCAGGTGGCCGGTGGCAAATTCATAGGTGTCGCCGGCGCCGGCCGTTGCGGCAAAGCTGCCTTCGAGCGTGGTGTCGGGCTGGACGAAATCGTAGTCATTGACGGTGGCCTTTTTCAGGGCCAGGCGCCGTTCGTACGCAAAACTGGTCACCGCATCGCCCGGATTTTGCATGCCGGTGTCGGGCCAGAAGCGCACCGTCGAGGCGCCGGCGCAGTCGGCAAAATGGGCGGCAGCGTCGGCCAGCACCAGCGTGTGGCCGCCGGCCGTGTGCGTGAAAAAATAAAAGATGCCGGCCTGCTCCATCAGGCGCGAGATGAAATCGAAGGCCGTCTCGTCGTACTGCACGCAGTAATCGACCTTGTCGTAGGTGCCGGCCAGCTTCGATTCGAACGTGATGGCAAAACTGGTCAGCACTGCCTTGATGACGGCGTCCACACCCTGGTTCGGGAATATCTTGCGGTTGCGCGACAGCGTGAGCAGCCACAGCGCCGGCGCCAGTTCGGCCTCGTACGTCGCGTAATCCTGGTCCTGCCCGCTCTGGATAAAACGGGTGACCATGCCGCTCACGTGGCGCGGGGTGGCGCCCGCAGCGATGGTCACCGTCATGTCCTGGCCCACCACGCTGGCCGCGTCCAGCGTGGTGCTGGCCGAGCGCATGTGCAGCCGAAAGCTGAACAGCTCGGAAATGCCCTCGCTGCCTTCCATGCTGTCGAGCAGCAGGTCGTCAGCGCCGAACGGCGAAGCGACCGTCATCAGCCCGCCGGCTTTCATCTTGTCCCTCATGCGGCACCCCGCAGCTGGCTGTCGCGGAAACTGTAGGTGAACGGTTGACCGCCAGCCTGGTTTGACGTCGCCATGTGCACGGCCGAGAACGCCGAGGCGGTGGCGATCCGTTCCAGCACCAGCGTGGACAGCTGCGGCAGCACGGTCTGGGTGAGGATGAAGTCGATATTGCGCGCGCCGCTGTCGACCTCGGTGCAACGCGCCGTGATGGCTGCCGTTACCGCGTCGTCCCACGTGAACTTCGCATGGTGGTTGGCGGCAAAGCGCTCGGCCAGCCGCGCCAGTTTCATGTCGACGATGAGGTCGATCTCGGCATCCTGCAGCGGGTAGTACGGCACCAGCACCACGCGGCCCATGAATGCGGGGCTGAACTGGCGCAGCAGCACGGGCCGCAGGCGGTCGGCCAGCGCGGCGGGATCGGGCAGCGCGTCCTGGCAGGCATCGGTAATGACATCCTGCGCCGCGTTGGACGTGAGCAGTATCAGCGTGTGCTTGAAGTCGATGGTGACGCCCTCGCCGTCTTCCATCGTGCCCTTGTCGAACACCTGGAAGAACAGTTCCAGCACGTCGGGATGGGCTTTTTCCATTTCGTCGAGCAGCACCACGCTGTACGGCCGGCGCCGCACGGCCTCGGTCAGCACGCCGCCCTGGCCGTAGCCGACATAACCGGGCGGCGCGCCTTTTAAACTCGAGACGCTGTGCGCTTCCTGGAACTCAGACATATTAATCGTGATCATGTTGCGCTCGCCGCCGTACAGCATGTCGGCCAGCGCGCACGCGGTCTCGGTCTTGCCCACGCCGCTGGGCCCCACCAGCAGGAACACGCCCACGGGTTTGCCGGGGTCGTCCAGCTCCGCGCGGAACGTGCGCACGCGGCGCGCGATGGCGTCCAGCGCCTGGTCCTGGCCGACGACGCGCTCGCACAGGCGCTCGTGCAATTGCAGCACCGTGTGCACTTCGTCGGCCAGCATCTTGCCCACCGGGATGCCGGTCCAGCCAGAGATGACGTCGGCCACCATCGCCCCATCGACGCAGACGGGAATCAGCACGTCGTCGTCCCGGATCGTTTCCAGCCCCTTTTGCAGGCGCTGGAGCTGGGCGGCCTGGCCGTCGTCGGGCTCCTGCTGTTCGACGCGCGCGGCGATCTGGCGGCGCAGGACCAGGATCTCGTTTACGGCGCGGCGCTCCTCCGCGACTTTTTCGGCCAGTGCGGCGCGGCGGGCGACCAGGCGCGCCAGCGCGGCTTGCTGGCGCGTGGCCTCCAGCCCGTCTCCTTCGCCGCGCCCCAGTTGCTGGCGCAGCAGGCGCAGGTTTTCGCCGGCCAGCACGATGTCGTGGTCGAGCGCCTCGATCTGCGGCGGCGTGCCCGCATGCGCCAGCGCCACCCGGGCGCAGGCCGTATCGAGCACGCTGATGGCCTTGTCGGGCAGCTGGCGCCCGGCGATATAGCGCTGCGACAGGCGCACGGCATCGATCACGGCGGCATCGAGAATCTCGACGTTGTGGTGGTGCTGCAGCGTATCGACCATCCCGCGCAGCATGCCGATGGCCGCTTCCGGCGATGGTTCCTCCACTTTGACGACCTGGAAGCGCCGCGCCAGCGCCGGGTCGCGCTCCACGTGTTTTTTGTATTCGGCCCAGGTGGTGGCGGCAATCGTGCGCAGTTCGCCGCGCGCCAGCGCGGGTTTTAACAGATTGGCGGCATCGCCCTGCCCTTCGCTGCCGCCTGCGCCGATCAGCTGGTGCGCCTCGTCGATGAACAGGATCACGGGCGTGGCCGCAGCGGCCACTTCGGCAATCACCGATTTCAAGCGCTGCTCGAACTCGCCGCGCACGCCGGCGCCGGCCTGCAGCAGCGCCAGGTCGAGCGAGCACACGCGCACGTCGCGCAGCACGTCCGGCACGCTGCCTTCGGCGATGCGCAGTGCAAAACCCTCGACCACGGCGGTCTTGCCGACACCTGCTTCGCCGGTGAGGATGGGGTTGTTCTGGCGGCGGCGCAGCAGGATGTCGATGATCTGGCGGATTTCGGGATTGCGGCCGCGGACCGGGTCGATCTTGCCGGCGCGGGCTTGGGCGGTCATGTCGACCGTGTACAGGTCAAGCGAGGGCGTTGCCCCCGCCCCACCGGCCATCTTCGGCGCGTCGGCTGCGGCATGGCCTGCGCCGGCATCTTCTTTCGAGCCCGTAAGCAAGTCGGCCAGCGACGTTTTCAGGCGCTCGCGGGGAATCGCCAGCAGCGCGGGCGCCGTCTCGATCAGCATGCCGCGCAGGCTGTCATGCGCCAGCAACGCCAGCAGCACGGTGCCAGAGCGGATCTGCTGCGTCTGCAACAGCACGGTGCCCGACAACCACGCTTCCTGGAACAGCACCATGAAGTTCGGCGACATGGCGGGCGTGCGGCCGTTGCCGCGCTTGAAGCCGTCGAGGCAGGTTTGCACCTGGGCGCGCACGGCGTCGGGCTTGACGTCGAAGTGGTCTAACAGCAGCGACAGGTCCGGCGCACCCGCATCGAGCAACGCGGCCAGCAAGTGCTCGACTTCGACATTGAAATGGGTTTGCTGCACGCACAGTTCCGCCGCCACGCCCATCGCGTGCCTGCAGGCGGGGTTCAGGCGGGAGAGCGAGGTGCGCAGGTCGATTTCCATGGGGCTCACGCGGCGCTGGCAAGGTGGGATTGCGGTGCGGACAGCACGAAGCGCGCCGGCCGGTACGTGGCGGCGGCGCCGGCACGGCTGGAGAGCCAGACATTGCGGCCCAGGCGGACGCCTGCCTGCAGCCTGGACGCGGGGGCGTCGGCCAGGGTCAGGGTCAGCGTCACCGTGAAGTCGGCTTGCAGGTGGTGTGCGACCAGCCAGCCGAGCAGCGCGAACCGGGGGCTGCCCGGCAGCAGGCCGGCGAATTTTTCGGCGCCAAGCGGCGGCAAGGCCAGCGCCATGCCGGCTGCCTGGTCCCATGCGCGCGCGCCAAGGCTCGCACCCTTGCCACCGAGGCGCGCGCGGTCGCGTGCGGCCAGCCGATGCCAGCCGCCGACGAATTGTTCGCCCGTGAAGTGCAGGTCGAAGCGGTCGCGCAGCAGCGCCAGCAAACTCGTCATCGAGCGCGGTGCGGCATGCTGCAAGCTGGCGTGACGCAGCCAGCCCTGTTCCCCCGCCGGCCCATATGCTCCCTGCCCGCGCCCGAGGCCTGACAATGCGTCGATGGCGCGCGGCAGCGGCGCTGTCCCAAGATCGCCCGGATGCAGCGCCAGGTGCTGCTTCGCGCGGGCGCGATGGCGCAACGCGATCAGGCGGCCGTTGAAGATGTCGAGGAAGTCCAGCCCCGCCGGATTGCGCGCGCTGCGCTGTTCCAGCAGCAGTTCGGTGAACGGCATGGCCAGCGGGCCCTGGGCGCCGGCCAATGTCACCGCAGGTGTGCGCAGCGTCCAGGCCGGGCTGTATGCGTTCGGCTGCAGGCTGGCGATGTCGCTGGGTGCGAACGCCAGGTCGACGTGGGCGGCCAGGCGCACGGCTTCGTCCATGCCGGCGCCGGTGCCGACCGGCGCGCGCTCCGGCGCGGCACGCTCGAGCAGGCTGACGGCCTGGAACAGGTTGAAGGTGTGCGGGGCGCGCAGCAGGCGGGAGAGGATGTCGGGCATGGCGCTTCCCTAAGACAGCGTACCCGCGCGGACGTTGCGCGCGTCGAGCGCGGTCTCGAAGTGGAACTGGCACAGCTCCTGCTCCACCGCGGCCAGCGCGATGATCATCACGCGCGCGACACTGGGCTTGAAACGGTCGGGCGCCACGGCCACGCGCACCTGGATCAGGCGCGGCTCGTACAGCGCGATCGCGCGCAGGACCACCAGCTCCCAGCGCTGCAGGTCGTTGGCGGACTGCGTGGACAGAGTTAGCGTATCCGGCAAGCCGTAGTCGAGCGACGTGGGCGCGCCATGCAGGAACTGCGCGATGGTCAGGCTGTTGCGCACATTGAACAGGCGGGTCAGGTCGAGCTGGAGCGACAGCTGCAGCGCTTCGGCGGGTGTGAGCCGCACGCCGGCCGGTTCGGACGGGGCAATCTTGAACCGGTCGAAAAACGGGATGAGCGGGCCGGCGGACATGGTGTGCATGGATGAGCGATGGTGAGTGGATCGGGTCGGCCCGCCCTGGCGGCATGGGCGTGCTGGTCGAATGTGGTGCCTGACGTGATGTTAAGGACAGCCGGTCCCGTAACGTAAGTAACAGCGACGTAACAGCGGCGTGCCGCTACCGATTGGCCGGATGAAAAGCCGCGCCGAGCTGCCCGATCCAGCCGCTGCAAGTGCGGCATGCGCCGTAGACCCGCGATGAAGAGGTACTGTAGGCGATGAAATAGCACCCCCTCAGGTCGGTGGCCGTTCTCCCGCCGTTGAGCGCCTTGATGACGCATTCGACCTCAGCGCAATTCCAGCCGAAACCCCAGTCGCTGCGATCGACCTCCTGCCGTCCGACCGCATCGACGAACCACGCCCTGCCTGCGCCCTGGTTATCGCTGATGCCATGGCCGCACTTGCCGAGGTACCACGTCGCCGTTTGCGGGTCGTACATCGTGGCGACAGTCGCCGCCGAACTTAGCCTGGCGTACGCCAGCAGGCGTGCCAAACCGCAGGCCGGCGACGCCGGATCGACCGGTATCGGTTCCGGTATCGCTTCCACCCTGACCGGCCGCAGATAGCGCTGGCAGCTGCGCGTGCCGTCGGCCTGCCAGTGGTGGATGCCCCGCCGCGAATCCGGCTCCGCGTTTTCCAGGCAGACCAGATCCTTGTCATTGTTGAAGTTCGAGATAATCCTGCCCCGGGTGATGCAAGGGCAGTAATAGTAATGGCGGTACCTGGGCATGGCGCTCTCCGGCAATGCAGCGTGTACCTGCATGAGAACATGCGCACATTGGCCTGTCATGTAACAGACCCGTATCAGGCCCGGGATGCCGGTCAGACCAGCGCCTGGCGCCCGGTCAGCGGCGGCCACGCCATCCACGTTTCGCCGTTGCGCTCGACCGTCAGGCGCACGAAGGAATTGGCCGTCGTGTAGAGCGCAAAGAAGTGCGCCAGCACGCTGGCCAGCAGCAGTGCGGACGACCCGGCGTAGTGCGTGGCATCGAATGCGATAACGATGTCGGTGCCGCGGCAGTGGCCGCGCCAGGCGCCGGTTTGGCCTGTCATGCGCGCCGTGCCGGGCGTGGCGGCGAGGTGCGCGATGCCGCTGATCTGGCGCGCGTCGCGCGCCGTGTCGCCGGCGAACAGGGACAACATCGCGCGCAGGGTGGCCACGCCGGCGCTGCCGTCGACCAGCGAGCGGTGGTTCAGTCGCAGCAGCGCGACCAGCGCCCACAGCGCATCGCTGTCCAGCGCGGGCGGGCGCTGGGCGCTGGGCTGGTACAGGGCGCGGATGTCGGTCGACCTGGCGACGCCGTCGCCGTAAAAGCGCGTGCCGGGCGTGACCTGGCCGGCGAGCTGGCGGTTGGTGCACAGCAGGTTGGCATAGATGACGGATTGCGCGCGCGGCGCGCGGACGTCGCGGCGGTCGATCACACCCAGGTAAACGTCGGTACCGGTGATGCCAGGACGCAGGCTGGCGGCGCGGCGCATGGTCCAGGACAAGGGCATCCCGCCTGCGTCGGCGAACGCGCTGGGCACGACGGCGCTGCGCCCTTCGCCCGGATCGGAGACGGTGACCGAGACGATGTCATGCACCTCGGTGGTGGCATCGCGCTTGCGGTTGGGTACCAGCAGGTATTCGTAGTGGCGCTGGTCGTACGCGATCGGTTCGCTGGTGACGGGGAACAGGTTGAGCGCCGCCACGCAGTTCAGGCGAATGTGCTCGGCGCGCAGCAGGGACAGGATGTCGGTGCCGTGCGTGAACGCCAGCCGGATGCTGAAGCGCGCACCGGCGCCCAGCTTGCCGCGCAGGCCGCGCAGGTCGAAGAACTGGAATTTGCGGGGAAAGGCAAAGTATTCCTGCAGCAGGCCATATGCCGGATGAGCATGGGCCGGATCGGCCAGCATCGCCTCGCTCTCGCCGAACCCGGCCTGCTGCAGGCAGCCGGCGGGCAGGCGCTGCACGCCGGCGCTGCTGGCGATGTCGACCCAGGCTAGGCTCGTCAACAGCAGCTCGTGCAGCGGCATCGTCGTCAACAGGTCGCCAGCCAGATGCAGGCGCAGGCTGTCCACTTCCAGCTCGGCCAAGTCGACGCCCGCATCGGCCTGGACGTCGATGCGCAGCACGCGGGCGTCTTCCAGCGCCACCGTGCCGACCTGCAGCGGCCACAGGGTGCTGGCCCAGGCCGTACGGAAGCGGCACGGCTCGCCCGTGAGTGTCGTGGTCGACAGTGCAGTGCCGCGTGCGATGTGGCTGCCCGCGGTGACTTTGCCCTCGAGGGGATCGAGCGTCATCTGCATGACGGTCATCGACGGCACCGGCCGGGCCAGGTTGGGACACAGGTTGTCGAGGATGGCGGCGGCGGTCTCCGGCGCGAGCGCGTCGATGTCGCGGTGGATGCCGGCGGTGAGAAACGCGACCGATTCGATCAGGTGCTGGATGTGCGGGTCGGGCGAGTGGGCGTCGCCGGGTACCAGGCCCCGAGCCACTTTCGGATGGCGCGCGGCGAAGTTGGCGGACTCCGTGTGGAGGTAGCGCAGTTCGCGGCGGTAGTAATCGAGGTGGGTGTCGTGGGTGGGCATTTAAATTTGGATCCCGGCGTGCGCCCGGATGACGGTTTTCAGGCTGGGTCGGCGAGTAGCGCGACCTGATGGGCCCACGATCTGACCTGGGAAAATAATCAGTACGTCAAATAAGGAATATAGTCGCGCCAGGGGGTCCATTGCATACGTTGCGCGCTGAGGTTAAAAACGCTACCTGCCACGACGACTTTTTGCAGATAAAATTCGAACGTACCATTGACATTCACCCCGATGACCTGGCATGCGCCTGCTCTGGCGATGTGCAGTGACTGGACAAGTATGTACGCTTCAGGATTGTTACCATTGCCAGACCTGGCAGTTACCTCAGTCAGTTCGGGCCTGAGCCAGGCATTTTTTTGAACGGCAAGACCAAGATCGGAACGGTTGATAAAATCACCCAGCTGATTGAATTCACTATCTCCATTCGGTTGCAAATGGATCATTGAAAAAAACCCACCCGGCCATTTCAAGATCAATACCGAGCAACCGGTCTGCTGGTCCGTCACCCATAATTTATTGGCGCCCGGCTGAACCTGTATTGTCTGATTCAAGCGATTCGCATTGCTGGCAATGTGTCCGCGCATCGGACTGGCTAAGCCGGTGCACCTGACGACCGCATCGACGTTGGACCTGTCGTCGACTGGCGCGCCAATAAATAAAAAGTGATCCGCAGTACGCTGATCCATGCCGATACGTATTTCATTGAGACGAGCGCCGAAATAGAGAGGCACGCTTTGCGTGTCATTTCCCGCGAGGCCGCCTACCGAAATGATGTTCGATGACAGTACACTCAACGGCTCCGTATATAACTTATGAAGTTGCCGTCTGGCATAGATCGTGTCCTGTGCGGGCATGTTTTACTCCTTGCAATGTAGCCATCGGGGTCAAGTCTGCCATCCGAACACAACCCCTGCATCCAGCACGGTGAAAGCGCGATTCCACCCGTCACGCCGGCTTCATCGTCCCCAGATCCCACGTCCACGTCCCATTGCCCTTAGACGTAGAATCGGCCTGCTGCTGCGTAAAGGTCGCCGTGATTTTGGTGAAATTGATCGAAAACGAATCGTTGGGTATCCCGCCACCGCCGCTGCAGCTCATCTGCGAAATCATGGCGTTTGCCATCTCGTACTTCATGAAGTTCATGTACACGCCATTTTCGACGCGGCCGATATTCAGGGTGGCCATGCCGATTTTGGTACCCTGCGTGCAGGACTTGAACAACTCCGTCGTCGCCAGGTCGGATGATTTCGAGAACGACATTTCGGATAGCACCGGGCGGCCCATCGTGCGTTCGGTATTGCCTGCGTCGCTACCCATTGGCAAATAGGCGCTGTGGGAGAACGAGCTGACGATGATCTTGTCGGCATATTTGTCGATCGTGCAGTTGCCCTTGATTGCGCCAAGGTCGAGGATGAGAATGTCTGACATGAATAGCTCCACAACAGGAAGGTGAACGCAGGGGCGCCAGCGCGTCGCTGCGACGAATAAAGAATGCGTGCGGCTATATCAGCCCACCGGCGCCGGCAATTCCGCCACCAGGCGAATCGACGTACTGAGCTCTTCCATCTGAAAGTGCGGCTTGAGGAACACCACGGCCGAATAGGCACCGGGTTTGCCCGCGATTTCCTTGACATCGACGCGTCCTTCGGCAAGCGGGAAGCGGGCCTTTTCGTCCTGCGTCGCATTCGCGCCCAGCAGCACGTAGTCGCTGAGCCAGTTGTTCAGGTAATTCTCGACACTGGAGCGGGTCTGGAAGCTGCCCACCTTATCGCGCATGATCACCTTCAGATAATGCGCAAACCGCGACGCCGCCAGGATGTACGGCAAGCGCGACGACAGCGCGGCGTTGGCATTGGCAGTATCGAGGTTGTACAACTTCGGCTTGTTCACCGACTGCCCGCCGAAGAACGCCGCCGTATCGGTCCCCTTGGCATTGACCACTGCAATGAAGCCCAGGTCATTGAGTTCCTTCTCGCGCCGGTCGGTGATGAACACTTCGGTCGGGCATTTCAGCGCAATGTCCCCTTCGTCGGTCTTGAACGTATGCGCCGTCATGCCGGTGATCTGGCCGCCGCCTTCCACGCCGCGAATCGCCGTCGTCCAGCTATGCTTGGCAAACGAATCGGTGATGCGCAGTCCGAGCTGATAAGCCGAATTCGCCCACAGGTATTTGCCGTGGTTGGTGCCGTCGACGTCTTCCTCGAACGCGAACGATTCCACCGGATTGGTCTTGGCGCCGTACGGCAGGCGCGCGGCGTAGCGCGGCAGGACCAGGGCGACATAGCGCGAGTCTTCCGATTCGCGGAAACCGCGCCACGACGTCAGCTCGGCGCTGTCGAAGATCTTCGACATATCGCGCGGGATGCCCAGTTCCGTGAAAGACGTCATGTCGAACAGCGACGGCGCGGCCGCCGAGATGAATGGCGCGTGGGCGGCGGCGGCCACTTTCGACAGGCGTTCGAGCAGCGCCATGTCCTGCGGGTGGCGGCCGAAATAATAGTCGCCGATGAACAGCGAATAGGGATGACCGCCGAAGGTGCCGTATTCTTCCTCGTAGATTTTTTTAAAGAGCACGCTCATGTCATGGTCGACCGCGCCTTCTAGGTCTTTCAGCAGCTCTTTCTTCGACACGTTCAGCAGGCGCAGTTTGAGCTTGCTGCTCGTTTCGGTGCCCATGACCATGTCGTGCAGGCCGCGCCAGGAGCTTTCCAGCGCCTGGAACCCTTCGGTGTGCATGATGGCGTTGACCTGGTCGCTGAGGATCTTGTCGATCTGCGCGACGCGCTCGTTGATGGTGGCGACGATGCCCTTGTCGGGCGATGTCTTCATGCCTTCGTCGAGCACTTGCGTGGCAAATTGGCCGAGCAGCGTGCGGGCGTAGGCGCTTTGCGATGGCTCGACGGCCATCTTGCCTTCCTGGACGATGCGGTCCAGCAGCGTCATGTTTTCGATCGTCGCGGCACTGCCGCCGGCCTCGGCCGTTTGAGTGGTAGCCATGGTGGGTCTTTCTCTGGAGGTGGGGTCAGGAAGCGACAGGCTCGGCCGGTTCGGCCGCTGGTTTGCTGCCGCCTTCGGCCTGCAGCGCTTTCAGTTCTTCCGAGTTCTGGACGATGCTGTTGAGCAGGTCGTCGAGCTCGTCATTGCCGTCGAGCTTGCCCAGCAGGTCGCGCAGTTGCTGGCGCACTTCGAGCAATTTGGCCAGTCGCGGCACCTGCTTCACGATTGCTTCGGGATGAAAGTCGTCGAAGGTATTGAAATTGAGTTCGATCTTCAGGCTGCCGTCCTTGCCGGGCAGCGTGTCCGGCACCGACAGGTCCAGGCGCGGCGCGATCTTCTGCATCACTTCATTAAAATTGTCGCGGTCGATGTCGACCAGGCGGCGCGCCTTGAGCTTGGGCGGCGCCACCAACGGCTGGCCCGACAGGTCGGCCAGCAGGCCCACGACCAGCGGCAATTCCTTCTTCTCGACGGCGCCACCGACTTCGACGTCGTAGGTGATCTGTACGCGTGGGGGACGGTTCCGTCCCACCCATTTTTGCAAGCTCTCTGCCATCACACCCTCACTCGTGGTTTGTTAAATCGGGTAGTTCAAATGTGATGTTAGGAGGCCACAGATACGTAACACAAGTATCAACGCCGTATCGCCTGTAGTATCCTGATAACAAATACAAAATCATAATTTCCAAAACGGGTCTACGGTGAATGATTCAGCAGCGCGTGCGCGCCTGGCGCCGCCCCGCGTCGAACACGGCGCATTCCGGTTTGGCGCGTGGCTGGTGGATCCGTCCGCCAATACGGTCGAGTCGGCAGACGACAAACGCCAGATGGAGCCGCGCACCATGCAGGTGTTGGTTGCCCTGTGCCAGGCGCGCGGCGCCATCGTCAGCGGCGACGACCTGCTCACCCGGTGCTGGGGCAGCGCGCTCACGGGCGACAGTCCGCTACATAAAAACATCGCCCAGCTGCGCCGCATCCTGGGCGACAGCGCTTCCGCACCGCAGTACATCGAAACCATCCGCCTGCGCGGCTACCGCACGGTGGCGCCGCTCGACTTCGGCCCGGTGCATGCGGACGGCCGCAAGAACTGGCAGGCCGGCTCGCCGTTTCGCGGACTGCTGGCGTTCGACCAAGCCCATACCGACGTGTTTTTCGGCCGCGACGACATCACGCGCCACCTGGTGGACGTGGCGCGCGCCCAGGTCCACGAACAAAGCCAGGGCGGCCTGGCGCTGATGCTGGTGCTCGGGCCCAGCGGCGCGGGCAAGACGTCGCTGATCCAGGCCGGCCTGCTGCCCGCGCTGGCGCGGTCCGCTCCGGCGGCGCCGCTGGTGCTGCTGGCGTCCACCACGTTCGACCTGGTGGACCAGGGCGAACAGACGCTGTTTACGGCGCTGGCCGGCGCCCTGCTCGACCTGCAGTGGGACGACCAATGGGCCTTTGCCGGCGACAACGCGGTGGCGCTGGGCGCGCGCCTGGAACACGATGGCGCGGCCGTGGCAACGGCGCTGGCGGCACAGTTACAGTACCGGCCGGGCGCGCGCTTCGGCATTTTTCTCGACCGCTTCGAGGCGCTGTTCAATGCCACCCGCATCGCGGAGGCGGAACGGCGGCGGTTCCTGGCCACGCTGGAACAGCTGGCGCGCAGCAGCGCGGTGCTGCTGGTAATCGCCTGCCGCAACGATTTTTATCCCAGCATTGCGCAGTACCGGCTGCTCACCGACAGCCGGCGCCAGGGCGGCCACGTCGACCTGGAACCACCCGCCTTCAGCGATATCGCGCAAATGATCCGGCGCCCGGCGGCCGCCGCCCGGCTGACATTCGGCGTCGATCCGCATACCCAGGCCCGGCTCGACGACGTGCTGTGCGCCAGCGCCGCCGACAGTCCCGACGCCCTGCCCCTGCTGCAATACTGCCTGCACGAGCTGTACCGGCTGCGCACGGACGACGGCGAACTGGGGTTCGAGGCGTTCCGCCAGCTGGGCGGACTGGAAGGCGCCATCGGCCAGCGCGCCGAACAGGCCGTCCGCGCGCTCGACAGCGCCCAGCAGGCAGCGCTGCCGCACGTGATGTCGCTGGTGGTGGTGCTGTCGGTCGACGGCGCCAACGTCAGCAGCCAGCGCGCGCCGTGGGCGGCGCTGCGCGACGACGCCGCGCGCCAGACCGTGACGGCGCTGATCCAGTCGCGCCTGTTCGTCAGCGACCTGGTGGGCGGCGTGCCCGTGTTCGGCATCGCCCACGATGCGATACTGCGCTGCTGGCCGCGCATGACGGACTGGATCGCCGCCCACCGCAGCGCGCTGGCCGTGCGCGGCCGGCTGGCGCAGCACGCGGGCCGCTGGCGCGACGAGGGCAAGCCGGTCGACCTGCTGCTGGCACGCGGCAAGCTGCTCGACGAAGCCAAGGCCCTGCGCGACGCAGGCACCTGGTCGCTCACCGAGTGGGAATGCGAGCTGATTGCCGCGTCCGACCGCCGGGGCCGGCAGCGCGAGCGGCTGCGCGTGCTGGCGCTGTCGATGATCGTGGTGCTGGCCGTGCTGGCGTCCGGCCTGGGCGCGAGCGCGATGCTGGCCAAGCGCGCGGCCGACCTGCGCCGCAACGAGGCCGAAGGCCTGATGGATTTCATGCTGGGCGACTTTGCCGACAAGCTGCGCCCGCTCGGCCGGCTGGCCCTGCTCGAAAGCGTCAGCGGCAAGGCGCTGGAATTCCTCAGCAATGCGGACGACGGCGACCTCACCCCGGCCGCCCTCACGCTGCGCGCCAAGGGCCTGCAGATATTGGGCGAAGTGAGCCGGTCGCGCGGCGACTCGCAGCAGGCGCTGGACGCGTTTGGCAAGGCGCGC
>JBEVMD010000117.1:0-3078 GCA_040508835.1 Duganella sp.
TGCCATCGAGCAGTTCGAAGGCGCGCTCCACGCGCCCGGCCGAGGCCAGTGCGCGCGCATCCAGCGACGCCGCGCTGGCCGCAGCGACCACGCTGACCCGGGTCAATTCCAGCCAGGCCGTGGTGCTGTCATAGCCGTACGAAGATTCCAGCAGCGACACGCCGTTCTGGCCCACCGCAGCGGTGTTGAACTGGCCCGACAACCCGCCCTGTGCGCGGATCAGCGATTGCCGCGTGCCATCGGCCGGCACATAGCCTGCAATCGCGCCGTTGACCAGCACGCCACCGCCCTGCAGGGTCGCCGTGCCGGTGACCTGCAAGGCGTTGACGCCCAGCGCGACCATCAGCTGGGCGCCGTCGCGCTGGAGGTAATTGCCTTCGATGGTGGCATCGGCATTGGCGCTGGTCAGCACCACGCTGGCGCCGTTGTCGACGTTGCCGACCACCCGCGTGGTGCCGTTCATGAACTGCAGCGCGGCGCCGCTGGGGCTGCCGGCCTGCGCGGCAATGCTCACGTTGGAGGTGATCGAGGCGCCACCGCGCAGCGCCAGCGTGCCCTGTTCGATGCGCGTGGCACCGCTGTAGGTGCTGCGTCCTGACAGCCCCAGCGAACCCACGCCCTGCTTGACCAGGCCGCCGGTGCCGCTGAGGTCGTTGCTCCAGACCGAATCCAGCCCGAGCCGGTTGACGTTGACGCTGACATCGCCCCAGTCCAGGCGGCCCGGACCATTGACGGCCTTGCCGACATTGAGCAGCCCGTTGCCGAACACCGGGTCCACGCCGGCAGCGCCGAGGTCGGTTGCCGTGCCCAGCAGGGTCTGCCGGACCAGGTCGTTGCTGAAATACGGATAGCGTTGCCAGACCAGCGCCGCCGCGCCGGAGACCAGCGGCGCAGCATAGGACGTGCCCCAGCCGTAGTAGTAGCTTGCCGTCGCCGTGGTCGCCTGGGGATCCGGATAGACCGCGGTGCCGGGCGCGGCCAGGCAGTAGCTGGCGGCTTCGCCGCAGGCATTCGCATAGCTGGCAAGCTGGGTCGGGGTCACCGTGTCCACGGCAGTGACCGCCAGCCAGCCGCGCACCAGGTCGGCCGCTGGCGTGCTGCCGCCGACGCCGGGACGGCTCGGCAGCGCGGCCATGTTCGACGGGGTGGGCTTGCCGTCATTGCCGGTGGCGAATACCACCAGTCCGCCGTTGCTGGTGATGAACGGGCGGTACTCGTCGGCGATCTGCGCGGTGGTGGCCGCGTTGGTCCAATACAGGCCACCCCAGGAGTTGTTCATGATCTTGACGCCGGCATTGATCAGGTCGCGGTGCACCGGCGCCAGGCCGATGGCCCCACTGACCTGGTTGCCATTGCCGCTGCCGTCATCCACGGGCCGCTTGTCGGCGATGATCCGCGCCGAGACGATCTCCGCGCCGGGCGCCACGCCGACCTGCGAACCGGCATAGTCGCCGCCGGCGGCCAGCATCGACACCGTGGTGCCATGCCCGACCACGTCGTCGCGCCCCAGATCGTTCACCCGTGAATCAACGTAGGTGTAGTTGGCGACCACGCGGCCGGCGAGTGCCGGATGGCTGCGGTTGACCCCCGAATCCACGACGCCGATACGCACGCCCTGCCCGGTCAGGCCGGTGCCCAGCGCATTGATCGCGGTCAGGTGGCCCTGCCTGCTCGGCTGCGGCGGCGTAACCGGCGGGGGGGTAACCGGCGGCGGCGTGACCGGTGGTGGCGTCACCGGCGGCGGCGTGGGCGGTTCGACGCGGACATTGCCGCCGCCGCCACCGCCTCCGCAGGCGCTCACCGCCGCCGCCAGCGCCATGGCCAGCGCGTTCCTCATCCCTGCAGCCGTATTCAGTTGAACCCGTTTCATCCCTGTATCCCCGTCGAAGGTAGCGAGTGCCGCGGTCGCCCTATGCTGGCGTCGGGCCAGCCAACCTGCGGTAAGGGGCACCGCCTTATACTGGCGTCCCCCACGCAGTCTGCCGGGATTCGCGCCGCCTTCCAACGGCTCGCGTCTCCTTTTCCGAATTTGCTCACGCAACAACGAGATTGCCATGTCCAACATCGTCATCGCCGCGGCCAAGCGTACTGCCATCGGCTCCTTCCTCGGCCAGTTCAACGGCGTCCCCACCCCGACCCTGGGCGCGACCGCGATCGCCGCCGCGCTTGAAGCCTCCGGCGTGCCGGCCAGCGACGTCACCGAAGTCATCATGGGCTGCGTGCTGCCGGCCAACCTGGGCCAGGCGCCCGCCCGCCAGGCCGCCATCGCCGGCGGACTGCCGCTGTCCACCGGCGCCACCACGCTGAACAAGGTGTGCGGTTCGGGCATGAAGGCGATCATGCTGGGGCATGACCTGATCAAGGCCGGCTCGGCCAGCATCGTCGTCGCCGGTGGCATGGAGTCCATGTCCAACGCGCCGCACCTGCTGCCCAATTCGCGCACCGGCAACCGCTTCGGCAACTTCCAGGCGGTGGACCACATGGCCCACGATGGGCTGGTGAATGCCTACGACGGCAAGGCCATGGGCGAGTTCGCCGAATGCGCCGTGGACAAGTACCAGTTCAGCCGCGAAGAGCAGGACGCCTACGCGATCGAGTCGGTCAAGCGTGCCCAGGCCGCGCAGGCCAGCGGTGCATTTGCCGATGAAATCGTCGCGGTGAAGGTCGCCAGCCGCAAGGGCGAGGTCGAGATCTCCATCGACGAACAGCCCACCCGCGCCGACATCGCCAAGATCCCGACCCTGCGCCCGGCGTTCAAGAAGGACGGCAGCGTGACCGCCGCCAGTTCCTCCAGCATCTCCGACGGCGCTGCTGCGGTGGTGCTGCTGGCCGAAGAAGACGCCCAGGCGCGTGGCCTGCAGCCGCTGGCCCGCATCGTTGCCCACGCCACCCACTCGCAGGAGCCGGAGTGGTTCACCACCGCCCCGATCGGCGCGATCCACAAACTGCTGGACAAGGCAGGCTGGACGCTGGCCGACGTCGACCTGTTCGAGGTCAACGAGGCGTTCGCGGTGGTGGCCATGGCGCCGATGCGTGAACTGGGCATCGCGCATGACAAATTGAACGTCAACGGCGGGG
>JBEVMD010000332.1:0-4437 GCA_040508835.1 Duganella sp.
CACCGGGCGTGACGCTGTACTGACGTAAAAAAGGCAGACCGAAGTCTGCCTTTTTGCTGTGCGTCGTCGATCAGCCGCGAGTCGTACGATTGATCAGGAAGTTCGACAGCAGCGGCACCGGACGGCCCGTGGCGCCTTTGGCGCCGCCCGATTTCCACGCGGTGCCGGCGATGTCCAGGTGCGCCCAGGTGTACTTGCGGGTGAAGTTTTCCAGGAACGCCGCCGCCGTGCACGACGCGCCGCCCGGCGTGCCGATGTTGGCCAGGTCGGCAAAGTTGGATTTGAGCTGCTCGTTGTATTCCTCGCCGATCGGCAGGCGCCATGCGGTGTCGCCCGCTTCCTTACCGGCCGCCATGATCTCGTCGGCCAGCGCGTTGTGCGCATCGTCGTCGCGCGTAAACAGGCCGCTTTTGTGGTGGCCCAGCGCCACGATGCAGGCGCCGGTGAGGGTGGCCACGTCCAGCACCACGGCCGGGTTGAAGCGCTCGGAGTAGGTGAGCGCATCGCACAGCACCAGGCGGCCTTCGGCGTCGGTGTTGAGGATCTCGATGGTCAGGCCGTTCATCGACGTGACGATGTCGCCCGGCTTGGTGGCCCGGCCCGATGGCATGTTCTCGCAGCTGGCGATCACGCCGATCACATTGAGTTTCAGGTTCATCTCGCCGATGGCGCGCATGGTGCCCAGCACCGACGCCGCGCCGCCCATGTCGTACTTCATTTCGTCCATGCCGGGACCGGCCTTGAGCGAAATGCCGCCCGTGTCGAACGTGATGCCTTTACCGACCAGCACCACCGGCGCGTCTTTCGCCTTGCCGCCCATGTGCTTGATGATGATGAACTTCGGCGGCTGCTCGCTGCCGTTGGTCACCGACAGGAAGCTGTTCATCTTGAGCGCTTCGAGCTGTTTGCGGTCCAGTACCTCGACGTCGAACTTGTAGTCCTTGCCCAGTTTTTTGGCGGTGTTGGCCAGGTAGGTCGGGGTGCAGATATTGGCCGACAGGTTGCCCAGTTCCTTGGTCAGGTCCATGCCGTTGGCAATCGCCACGGCCTGCGCCAGCGCCAGCTTGGTGTCGGCGGTGCTGGGCACGGCCAGCGCGATCTTGCGCACGCCGGTGGGGACCGGGTCCTTCTTGCTTTTCTGGCCGTCGGTGCGGAAGTCCGACTCGTGGCCGGCCTGCACCACGCAGCGGATCGCCCAATTGACGTCGCGCTCTTTCACTTCCGTCATCGGCAGTGCGATAATAGCGTCGGTCGCGCCCAGGGCGGCAAACGTCTTGATGGCGGCCGACACGCCGCTGGCAAAGCTTTTTTCGCTCACACCGGTGGTTGCGCCATTATTGGCGCCGTCTTCGCTGCCCAGGCCCACCAGCAGCACGCGCTCGGCGTTCACGCCCTTGATACCGCGCAGCAGCAGGGTGGAGCCGGCCTTGCCGGTGATGTCGCCGGACTTGAGCGCAGCGGAGATGTCACCGGAACCGTCCAGCGCCTTGGCAGCTTGCGACAGCTTTTTGTTCTCGAACACCGCCACGGCGATGACGCCGGTTTTGCTCGAGGCGATGGTGTTTTTTGTGTCGAATGCTTTTATGCTAAAGTCCATTTGATTCTCCGTGACGTGTACGAGATACCAGCCTGGCCGGCCCGATTGGCCTGGTAGGCCGGTCAGGCCAGGCTGTTACTTTTAATTTTTTGGCCCTGTAACGAGCCATAACTACCAATTATAAACTTCGAATGATTTTTCAACGCGCCTTACGAAGTGAAATGGCCAGTGCGGCAGGCGCCACCTTCACGGTGCTGTTCAGCGTTTGCGTGACCTGGACCCTGATCGGCATTCTTGGCAAGGCCGCCGGCGGCAAGGTCGCCTCCAGCGATGTGCTGGCGCTGATCATGTTCGCAACCATAAATTATCTGCCAACCATCCTGATCCTCACCAGCTTTATTTCGGTGCTGATGGTCGTCACGCGCAGCTACCGCGATTCAGAAATGGTGGTGTGGTTCGCGTCGGGCCTGAGCCTCACGCGCTGGCTGGTTCCCGTGCTCAGTTTCGGCATTCCGATGGTGCTGCTCACTGCGGCCCTCAGCCTGGTGGCCGCGCCGTGGGCCAAGCAGAAAAGCTCCGAGTACGTGGAGCGCTTCGCCAAGCGCGAAGACCTGCAAAAAATCTCGCCCGGCCAGTTCCGCGAATCGTCGTCGGCCAACCGCATCTTCTTCGTCGAAGGCGTGGCCGGCGACACGTCGGTGGTGCACAATGTGTTCGTCAACACGGTGGACAAGAACGGCACCGCCGTCATCGTCGCCAGCGAAGGCGTGATCAGCACCGGCGCCAAGGGCGAGCGCTATCTGGTGCTCAAGAATGGCCGCCGCTACCAGGGCATGCCGGGCCAGTCGGACTTTCAAACCATGGAGTTCGAAAGCTACAGCATGCGCGTGACGAACCAGGCGCAGGACATCGACAACGGCCGCGACACCGATACCATTTCCACCCTGGCGCTGTTTGCCGACACCACCAACTCCGGCCGCGCCGAGCTGCTATCGCGCCTGGCGTCGCCGCTCACCTGCCTGCTGCTGGTGGTGCTGGCCATTCCGCTGGGCTTTGTCAATCCGCGCGCGGGCAGTTCCACCAACCTGATCATCGCGCTGCTGATTTTCTTCTCGTATAACAACCTGGTCAAACTGATGGAAGGGCTGGTCCGGCAGGGCAAGATGCCGTTCGTGCTGGGCTGGTGGCCGCTGCATCTGGTCACCGCGCTGGTGGTGCTGGCCATGTTTGCCTGGCGCCTCAACCTGAACCATCCCTACCATCCGCTGGCGGTGCTGGCGGCGATGAAACGCTCGCGCAATGGCGCCGACAACAAGGCCGTCTCGCCATGAAAATCCTGCAACGCTACTTTGCTGTCTCGATCCTGCAGGCGGTGGCCTTCGTGCTGGTCGCCTTCCTGCTGCTGCAGGCCTTCCTCGACCTCACGGGCGAACTGGCCTCGGTGGGCAAAAACGGCTACACGTTTCAATATGCGCTGCTGTACGTGGCCACGCGCATCCCCGGGTATGTGTACCGCGTGATGCCGGTGGCGTCGCTGATCGGCACCATCTACATCATGGCGCAATTCGCGGCCACGTCGGAATTCACGATCATGCGCGCGGCGTCCATGTCCACCGGGATGGTGGCGTGGATGCTGGCCAGGATCGGCATCGTCCTCGTGATCATCACCTTCATTTTCGGTGAACTGATTACCCCGCGCACCGCGCCGATTGCCGACAAGATCAAGCTCAATTCGCGCGGCACCACCATTTCATCGGAGTTCCGCTCCGGCCTGTGGACCAAGGATATCGTCAGGTCCGACGGCATGAGCGGAACCGTCACCGGCTCGCGCTTCTTCAACGTGCGCGAAGTGCGGCCCGACGGCACGCTGGTGGACGTCAAGCTGTACGAGTTCGATACCAGCTTCCGCCTGCGGTCGATCACGGCCGCCAAGAGCGGCACCTTCCAGGGCAAGAACAACTGGCTGCTGTCCGATGTGACGGAGAACATCTTCATCAATCCGGCGCTGCTCAAGCCGGGCATGATCGCCAACCTGGAAAACAACTTCGCCCAGCAAACGAGCCTGATCGAAACGCGCCACAGCGCCACCCGCGAACTGATCTCCGAGATCACGCCGCGCATCCTGGCGGTGTCCGGCGCCGATCCCGATCGCATGTCCGCCAACGAGCTGCTGGTGTACACGCGCCACCTGCAGGAGAACAAGCAGGAAACCGAACGCTTCAAGATCGCGTTCTGGAAAAAGCTGTTCGACCCGCTGGCGATTTTCGTGCTGATGGCGCTGGCCCTGCCGTTCGGCTACCTGCACACGCGCAGCGGCGGCGTGAGCCTGAAAATTTTCGTCGGCATCATGATCGGCGTGAGCTTCCTGCTGGTCAATACGCTGTTCTCGCACCTGGGCGTGCTCAGTACCTGGCCCGCGATCCTGACCGCCATTGCCCCCAGCTTGATATACCTGTTCATGGCGCTTGCCGCGCTATGGTGGGTGGAAAGACATTAGATGACCAAGCAAGCCCTGATCTTATTTGCCCATGGCGCTCGCGCCGCTTCGTGGGCGGCGCCGTTCGAGCGCCTGCGCGACTTGACGCGCACGCGCCTGCCCGGCGTGCGGGTGGAGCTGGCGTTCCTGGAGTTGATGGAGCCGCGCCTGCCCGAGATGGTTGCGGGGCTGGTGGCCGATGCCGTCACGCAGGTGACGGTGGTGCCGGTCTTTCTGGGACAGGGCGGCCACGTGCTGCGCGACCTGCCGTTGATGATCGAGGAGTTGCGTCTTGCTTATCCCGATCTCGGCTTCAAGGTGGTGGGCGCCGCCGGCGAAGACCCGGCGGTGCTCGATGCGCTGACCAATTACTGCGTCGGCGCGCTCACCTGATCATTTACGGGCCACGAGCCTGATCTCGTAA
>JBEVMD010000196.1:0-4684 GCA_040508835.1 Duganella sp.
GCTGTGCCCCTCGCACGACTTCGAGCGCAGCGGCTATATCTTTGTCGAACAGGACGTGCGCGGCCGGTATATGTCCGAGGGTAAATGGCAGGAAGCCACGCCGCACGTGAACGCCCGCCGCGCCCGGGGCGAAGGCAACGAGAGCGAAGACATGCACGACACCGTCGAATGGCTGCTGAAGAACGTGCCCAACAATAACGGCAAGGTCGGCATCCTGGGCATTTCGTATCCCGGTTTTTACACGTCGGCCAGCATCATCGACTCGCACCCGGCCATCAAGGCCGCCTCGCCGCAGGCGCCGGTCACCGACCTGTACATGAACGACGACTCGTACCACGGCGGCGCCTTCATGCTGGCGGCCAACTTCGATTTTTATTCCGCCTTCACGGAAGCGGAAAATCCCACGCCGCTGCCCAAGACCTGGAGCCGCTTCGACTACGGCACCCCGGACGGCTACCAGTTTTTCCTGTCGCACCTGACGCTGCCCAACATCCTGGCCACGATGACGCCGTCCCAGCGCGCCCTGCTCGACCCCACCATCGCCAACTGGACCTATAACGATTTCTGGAAAACCCGCAACATCGCGGCGCACCTGAAAAACATCCGGGCCGCCGTGCTGACGGTGGGCGGCTGGTACGACGCCGAAGACTTGCAGGGACCGCTGACCACCTACCACGCCATCAAGCGCAACAACCCCGGCATCTACAGCGGGCTGGTGATGGGACCGTGGTCGCATGGCGGCTGGCGCCGCTACGACGGCAAAAGCCTGGGCGAAGTCCAGTTCGGCGCGAAGACCGGCGAGTACTTCCGCAAGAATATCGAGTTCCCGTTCTTCGAACAGCACCTGAAAGGCGTGCCAAACAAGAACGTGTCGGAAGTCCATGCATTCGAGACGGGCAGCAACGTCTGGCGCAATTACGCCGCGTGGCCGCCGAAGCAGGCGCAGGCGCGCACGCTGTACCTGGGCCCGAACGGCACGCTGGGCTGGACCCAACCGGCGGCCCCTGCCGCCGCTGCCGCCACCTTCGACGAATACGTGGCCGATCCGCACAAGCCGGTGCCGTACACGGCCTATCCCGCCATCGGCGTGCCCAAGGAATACATGGTGGGCGACCAGCGCTTCGCGTCGAGCCGCCCGGACGTGCTCACCTACCGCAGCGCGCCGCTGGAAGAGGACGTGACCGTTGCCGGCCCCGTCAAGCCGCGCCTGTTCGTCTCCACCACCGGCACCGACGCCGACTGGGTGGTCAAGCTGATCGACGTGTATCCGCCCGACTATCCGGTCGACCACGCCGCCGGCGACAAGCCGGACGTTCCGCGCACCGACGTCGTGAAACCGGCGATACCGATGGCCGGTTACGAGCAACTGGTGCGCGGCGACCCGTTGCGCGGCAAGTTCCGCAACGGCTTCGAGCAGCCGCAGCCTTTTACGCCCGGCAAGGTGGAGGCAGTGAATTACACCATGGCGGACGTCAACCACACATTCCGGCGCGGCCACCGCATCATGGTGCAGATCCAGAGCTCATGGTTCCCGCTGGTGGACCTGAATCCGCAAACCTTCGTCGATATCCCAAAAGCGACACCGGAAGATTTCCAGAAAGCCACCCAGCGCGTGTACCGCGCGCCGGACATGTTCTCGGGCATCGAGCTGCTGGTGATGCCGGCGCCACGGTAAGCAAACCGTGCTTTCCTGATCATTTTATTGCTAATAGGAAAAACCTATAAGGAGGATTTAAATAATGCACTAACGGATTTTTCCTTGACGCAATAGAATGCGGACTCACATCCGCGACTCAAGGTTTTATCATGGCACACAATAACAACGGTCTGGGCGTTGCTGCCCGTCTGCGCATCGGCTTCGGCATCATCCTGGCGATGATGCTGGTGCTGTCCGCCCTGAGCGTCTTCAAGGTCAATGGCATCGACAGCACCTTGCAGCATATTAGCGAGGTCAACAACGTCAAGCAGCGCTACGCCATCAATTTCCGTGGCAGCGTGCACGACCGGGCGATTGCCCTGCGCGACGTGACCCTGGTGGCCGACGCCGACGTGGCCGAGGTGGTGGCCCTGATCGACAAGCTCGACGGCCGCTACCAGCAGTCGGCCCAGCCGCTCGACGTCCTGCTGGCGCCCACGTCCGCTGGCGTCACGCCCGAAGAGCAGGACTGGCTGGCCAGGATCAAGCAGAGCGAAGCGCGCACCATGCCGCTGATCCGCCAGATCATCGCCACCCGCAAGTCCGGCGACATCGACGGCGCGCGCGCCATGATGCTGGCGCAGGCCAAGCCGGCGTTCATCGAGTGGCTGGCCAATATCAACGGCCTGATCGACCAGGAAGAAAAGATGACAGGGACGGAATCGGACCGGGCGCGCGCTGGCGCCCACGACTTCCAGTCGCTGGCGCTGCTGGCGGTGGCCATCGCCTTTGCCATCGGCATCGTGGTGGCGTGGCGCGTGTCGCAGTACCTGCTGCGCGCCCTGGGCGCCGAGCCGGTCGTGGTCAAGGCGCTGGCTAGCGCCGTCGATCGCGGCGAGCTGTATCACCAGGTGGCGCTGCGTAACGGCGATCACGACAGCATCATGGCAGTGCTGGTCAAAATGAGCGGCAACCTGCGCACCACGGTCACCGAGGTGCACGATGCCGCCGTCGCCGTCTCGGGCATCAGCGGCCAGCTCTCTGAACGCAACGAGCACCTGTCCGGCCGCACCGAAGACCAGGCCAGCTCGCTGGAAAAGACGGCATCGGCTATGGAGCAGCTGACGGCCACCGTCAAGCAGAACGCCGACAGCGCCCGCGACGCCAACACCCTGGCGCACAACGCCTCGGGCATCGCCAGCCGTGGCGGCGAGATCGTCGGCCAGGTCGTGCAGACCATGAACGACATCAATGCCTCGTCGCGCAAGATCGAGGAAATCATCAGCGTGATCGACGGCATCGCGTTCCAGACCAACATCCTGGCGCTGAACGCTGCGGTGGAAGCGGCGCGTGCCGGCGAACAGGGTCGCGGCTTTGCCGTGGTGGCCACCGAAGTGCGCAACCTGGCGCACCGCAGCTCCACCGCCGCCCGCGAAGTCAAAACGCTGATCGACGAATCGGTCGGCCGCATCCACACCGGCACCCGGTTGGCCGAACAGGCAGGCAGCACCATGCGCGACATCGTGCACAGCGTGAAACAGGTGACCGATACGGTGGAATCGATTGCCACCGCCAGCGAAGAGCAGCGCGTGGGCATCGAGGAGGTGAACCGCGCCATCGCGCAGATGGACCAGGTGACGCAGCAAAACGCCGCGCTGGTCGAACAGGCGGCCGACGCGGTCGGCACCTTGCAGGATCAGGCCGCGCAGCTGAACCGCGCGGTGGGCGTGTTCAAGACCGCCTGATACCGGTACGATGGGCCTGCCAGGCGGCAGGCCCTGTGCGATTGCTTACTGAACGTCGAGCAGTTCGACGTCGAAAATCAGGTTGGCGTTGGGCGGGATCGGGCCGATGCCGTTCTCGCCGTAGCCCATGCTGGCCGGCACGATCAGGGTGCGCTTGCCGCCCACCTTCATGCCCTGCACGCCTTCATCCCATCCCTTGATGACCTGGCCGCCACCGAGCTGGAAGCTGAAGGGCGAACGGCCCACCGACGAATCGAACTGGGCGCCGTGTTTCGATTCCGCGCCCGGTTCGTACAGCCAGCCCGTGTAGTGCACCACGGCCGTGGCGCCAGCGACGGCTTCCTTGCCGGCGCCGGTGACGGTATCGATTTTTTGCAGCGCGGCGACAGCCGGCGCGGACGCGCCCGGGGCACTGGCGGCAGGCGCCGACGCCTCGGGAGCAGGCGGCGTCTTGCGTTCGCAGGCGGTCAGGGCCAGGGTGAGCGCGAGTCCCAGGGCGCAGGAGGAAAGCAGGTTTTTCATGCGGTTCTTTCGTGGTAGTGGTCAGCCGCCGCAGCATACAGCGCGCCCGGCCGTATGCCAACTCGAATTGCCAACCGCGCGCAACTTTTCTGTCCCCTATGAGGGAAGCGCTCACTGCCACTTCGCGGGTTCTGCGCGCCCATGCACTTGCCTACAATCGGCCATCATCCCCTGCGAAAGCGCATCATGCCCGATTTACTGACACCCGAAAACTGCGCCCTGGTCCTGCTCGACCAGCAGGCCGGCCTGCAATTTGCCGTGCAATCGATGGATCGCCAGACGCTGCTCAACAATTCCGTGGCGCTGCTGCAATCGGCGCTGGCGTTCGCGCTGCCGATCGTGGTCAGCACCTCGGCCAGCAAGGTGTACAGCGGCCCGCTGCTGCCCGACCTGCACGCGCTGATTCCCGACCATCCGGTGCTCGAACGCCGCAACATGAACGCCTGGGAAGACCAGGCAGTGCAGGATGCGATCGTCGCCACTGGCCGCAAAAAAATGATTTTTTCCGGCATGCTGACGGAAGCGTGCATCAGCTTTGCCGTTCTGAGCGCCATCGAAGCGGGTTACGAATGCTACGTGGCGGGCGACGCCTGCGGCGGCCTGTCGTTGGCCGGCCACGACCTGGCGGTGCAGCGCATGGTCGGCAAAGGCGCGCAACCGACCAGCTGGCTGCAAGTGCTGCTGGAACTGCAGCGCGACTGGACCCGCCACGACACCTACGCGGCCGCGCGCGCAGTGGTGGAAAAGAATGGCGGCGGCTATGGCGTGGGACTGCGGTATG
>JBEVMD010000335.1:0-10846 GCA_040508835.1 Duganella sp.
CACCAGCGCCAGCACGAACAGCACCAGCGTCACATTTCCGAAACTGATATCCATCCAGGTCTCCTTGGTTATAAATTCGATCGAGCCGCGATGGCTCAGGCTTCCACGATCAGGCGGCTGCCGCGCACTTCGCGGATGATGTACTGGCCGGGCGCCGCGGAAGCTGGTGCTGCGCCAGCGCTGCGGGCCAGCTCCACGTCCCACAGCGCGCCGCGGTACATCACGCGCGCCACGCCGTCCTGCCAGGCCGGCACGTGGATGGTCTGGCCGATGTCGAGGTTGACGTTGGGATCGCGCTCGGCTTCCACCTGCGCGCCCAGCTTGCCGTAGCGGCTGCGGCGCAGGCCGACCGTGGCAGCCACGCCGACAACGGCCGCCGCCAGGGTCTGGAGCGGCAGCGCCAGGCCCAGCGCCGCCGCCAGCGCACCGAAGGCCAGGCCGATGGCGATCATCAGCAGGTAAAAGGTGCCGATGAACAGTTCGACCGTTACCGCCACGCCGGCGGCAATCAGCCAGAAGCCCCAGTCATCCATGATGTTCCCTCCCCGGTAGTGCGTTGAAATGCAAAAACCCCCGCAGCCCATTATCGGGCCGCGAGGGTCTCTGTTTCAAGAACGGTTTTATAGAGTAAATGTCTACTAAATTCATTAACTCCAGTCTAAACCATTTGTGGCTTACGTCAATATTTTATTTCGGCTGCAGGCTTGCCAGCTTTTGCCACGTGTCGATCACCGAGTCCGGGTTCAGCGACATCGACTCGATGCCCTGCTCCATCAGCCACACGGCAAAGTCCGGGTGGTCGGAAGGACCCTGGCCGCAGATGCCGATGTACTTGCCCTTTTCGCGGCAGGCCTTGATGGCCAGCGACAGCAAGGCCTTGACGGCCGGATCGCGTTCGTCGAAGTCGGCGGCCAGCAGCGCCATGCCGGAATCGCGGTCCAGGCCCAGGGTCAGCTGGGTCAGGTCGTTGGAACCGATCGAGAAGCCGTCGAAGAATTCCAGGAACTGGTCGGCCAGGATCGCGTTCGATGGCACTTCGCACATCATGATCAGGCGCAGTTCGTTCTCGCCGCGCACCAGGCCGTTTTTCGCCAGCAGGTTCACGACTTTTTCGGCCTGGCCCAGGGTGCGCACGAACGGCACCATGATCTCGACGTTGGTCAGGCCCATGTCGTTACGCACGCGCTTCATGGCCAGGCATTCCATCTCGAAGGCACCGGCAAAATCTTCGGCCAGGTAGCGCGCGGCGCCACGGAAGCCCAGCATCGGGTTTTCTTCGTCCGGCTCGTAACGCGAACCGCCGATCAGCTTTTTGTACTCGTTGGACTTGAAGTCCGACATGCGCACGATGACTTTTTTCGGCCAGAACGCGGCGGCGATGGTGGCAATCCCCTCGGCCAGCTTGTCCACGTAGAAGGCTTTCGGCGACGCGTGGCCACGGGCCACCGACTCCACGGCCTTTTTCAGGTCGGCGTCGATGTTCGGGTATTCCAGGATCGCTTTCGGGTGCACACCAATATTGTTATTGATGATGAACTCGAGGCGCGCCAGGCCCACGCCGGCATTCGGCACGGACTGGAAGTCGAACGCCAGCTGCGGATTGCCCACGTTGAGCATGATCTTGGTCGGCAGTGCCGGCAGTTCGCCGCGCGACACTTCCGAGATTTCCGTTTCCAGCAGGCCGTCGTAGATCTTGCCTTCGTCGCCTTCGGCGCACGAGACGGTGACGAACGTGCCGTCCTTGAGCACTTCGGTCGCGTCGCCGCAGCCGACGACTGCCGGCACGCCCAGCTCACGGGCGATGATCGCCGCGTGGCAGGTACGCCCGCCGCGGTTGGTGACGATGGCCGAGGCGCGCTTCATGACCGGTTCCCAGTTCGGGTCGGTCATGTCGGCGACCAGCACGTCGCCCGGCTGCACGCGTTCCATTTCCGACGGGTCGGTAATCACGCGTACCGGGCCGGCGCCGATCTTCTGGCCGATGGCGCGGCCGGACGTCAGCACGGTGCCGGTCGATTTCAGCTTGAAGCGCTGCTGGACGTCGGTCGCTTTCTGCTGCGACTTGACGGTCTCCGGACGCGCCTGCAGGATGTACAGCTTGCCGTCGCGGCCATCCTTGCCCCACTCGATGTCCATCGGACGGCCGTAGTGGTTTTCGATGATGACGGCGTACTTGGCCAGTTCCACCACTTCGGTGTCGCCCAGCGAGTAGCGGTTGCGCATTTCTACCGGCACGTCCACGGTCTTCACCGAACGGCCGGCTTTGGCCTCGGCGGTGAATTCCATCTTGATCAGCTTGGAGCCGATGTTGCGGCGGATGACAGGCGATTTGCCTTTTTCCAGCATCGGCTTGTGGACATAGAATTCGTCCGGATTGACGGCGCCCTGCACCACGGTCTCGCCCAGGCCATAGCTCGAGGTGACGAACACCACGTCCTTGAAGCCCGATTCGGTATCGATGGTAAACATCACGCCGGCGGCGCCCAGGTCGGAACGCACCATGCGCTGCACGCCGGCCGACAAGGCCACTTCGGCGTGGGTGAAGCCTTTATGGACGCGGTACGAAATGGCGCGGTCGTTGTACAGCGACGCGAACACGTGCTTCATTGCGTCGAGCACGTTGTCGATGCCGACCACGTTCAGGAACGATTCCTGCTGACCCGCGAACGAGGCGTCGGGCAAGTCTTCGGCGGTGGCCGACGAGCGCACGGCAAACGACATTTCGGTGGTGGAGTCGGCGACCAGGCGCTCGTAATAGGCCGTGATTTCGGCCTGCAGGCGTGGCTGGAACGGGGTTTCGACGATCCAGCCGCGAATCTCGGCGCCCGCTTGCGCCAGGGCGCGCACGTCGTCGATATTGAGGTCGGCCAGACGGTTGGCAATGCGCTCGGCCAGCGGCTTGCCGCCGTCGACGCTGTGTTCGAGGAAGTCGCGGAATGCCTGCGCCGTGGTGGCAAAGCCACCCGGCACCCGCACGCCGGCGCCGGCCAGCTGGCTGATCATCTCGCCCAGCGACGCGTTCTTGCCTCCGACCGATTCGACATCGGTCATGCGTAAATTTTCGAACGATGCGACGTAAACCGCTTCGCCTGCCTGCTCCTTCAATGCTGCGTTAGACATAAAAAACACCTTTTTGATGATAGAAATCTGTCAGCCGGGTGCACACGGGTCTCGGTTGTTATTCTTGTTATTCTGGTCGTCGTGCACCACAATCATGCTATTGGCAACCATTCTACAGCCTGTAGCGACAATTGACGATTCACGAACACGACGGGCATAAAAAACATGACACAAGAACAACGACCATCTTTCCCCACGGCATCGCGTACCGTGTTTTTCGTTTCCGACGGCACCGGCATCACGGCCGAAACCTTCGGCCACTCCGTGCTCACCCAGTTCGAGCTGCGCTTCCGCCAGATCCGCCTGCCGTTCATCGACACGCTCGACAAGGCCCACGACGCCGCGCGCAAGATCAACGACGCGTTCGCGGCCGACGGCCAGCGCCCGATCATTTTCTCCACGCTGGTGCAAACCGAGTTGTCGGACGTGATCCGCCGCTGCAAGGGCATGTACATGGACTTGTTCCAGACCTTCGTCGCGCCGCTGGAGCAGGAATTGAACGTCAAGTCCACGCACACCATCGGCCGCTCGCACAACATCGTCGACAGCGAGGAATATAAAAACCGCATCGAGGCGATCAACTTCTCGCTGGCGCACGACGACGGCCAGTCGCATAAAAACCTGGCGTCGGCCGACATCATCCTGGTGGGCGTGTCGCGCTCGGGCAAGACGCCAACCAGCTTGTACCTCGCCATGCAGTACGGGATCAAGGCGGCCAACTATCCGCTGATTCCCGACGACTTCGAGCGCGGCCGCCTGCCGTCGTCGCTGTACGAATTCAAGTCGAAGATTTTCGGGCTGACCATCACGCCCGAGCGCCTGACCGAGATCCGCAACGAACGCCGCGCCGGCAGCAAGTACGCGTCCATCGAAAACTGCCGCTACGAAGTGAACGAGGCGGAAACCATGATGAAGCGCGAAGGCATCCGCTGGCTGTCGTCCACCACCAAGTCGATCGAGGAAATCTCGACGACCATCCTGCAGGAAATCAAACCGGACCGCCGCGACTACTAAGCGCCGCACCACACGCTAAGTGCGCCTGGCAAAGTTCCCAGGGCAAGGCGCAGCGACGAAGACAGTACGACAGTACGGCGAGGAGCTGCAACGCCGCCATGGAGACTTTTCAGGTGCGCTAGAGGCGGGGTGGATCGGTATCGCGGGCGTAGACGCGATGCCGCGCCAGCACCGCCACGAATTGCGCCAGCGCGTCGGCCAGGTCCGCGCGTTCGGCGACGATCACGCCCGGATCGGGCTCGCCCCCTGGCAGCCGGTCCGGGATGCCGGCCGCGCGCAGAAGCACCGCGCCCCCTTCCACTGCCAGCATCGGTTTCAGATGCCGGTACTGCAGCTTGACGAATTCGATCGCGCGCGGGTCGCGCGGCAGCGCCGTCCTGGCGTCGCCGCCGCCGTCGCCGCAATCGGGCACGATCACGGCATCGAACACCACCGATGGCGCGGCCTCGAAACTGAGCTCCACGTCCAGCGGCGCGTCGTCGGCGGCTGCCACCTTGCCGATCTGCGCGCCCACCAGCCGCGGCACCGCGCCCGCGTCGAGCAGCGCCGCGTACAGCTTGCGCGTTTGCGGGCCATCGACGCCCGGCGCCACCAGCAGCGCCACCCGGCGCGTGACCACGCCCGCATTGCCCGGACGGTGCAACAGCGACAGCGCGGGCGACGGCGGGTAGACGTGCGGCGGGCGGCTGGTGGCCAGCGGCAGCGCCGGCGGCACGTCCATCCCCAGGCTGTCCGCGACCGGCGCCGCCAGGCTTTCATGCACGTTGACCAGCGCTGCCAGCACGCGCTTGCGCACGGCCGGCGTCTGTACCCGCGTCAGCTCGAAGCGGAACGCGTGCACGATGTGGGCCTGCTCCACCGGCGTCTGGCTGATCCAGAACAGGCGCGCCTGCGAGTAATGGTCGGCAAACAGGTCCGGCTTGCCGCGCACCTCGATACCCTGGGCGGGTTCGGGCACGCTCGTGAAGCCACGCGCGCCGGCCTGGAACGGGCAGCCGCCGGCCAGCGAGTTCGGTTCATAATTCACGCGCCCGCGATTGATCTGCTGGCGGTGCATGCCATCGCGCTGGTTGTTGTGCAGCGGCGCCACCGGCGAGTTGACAGGGATCTCGTGGAAGTTGGCGCCGCCCAGGCGCGTGATCTGGGTGTCGATATACGAATGCAGGCGCCCCTGCAGCAGCGGGTCGTTGGAAAAATCGATGCCCGGCACCACGTGCGCGGCGCAAAACGCCACCTGCTCCGTCTCGGCGAAAAAATTGTCGGGATTGCGGTTGAGGACCAGCTTGCCCACGGTGCGCAGCGGCGCCAGTTCCTCGGGCGCCAGCTTGGTGGGATCGAGCACGTCGAACGGAAAGCGCGCCGCCTGCGCCTCGCTGAACACCTGCAGCGCCAGCTCCCATTCGGGAAACTGGCCGCTGTCGATCGCTTCCCACAAATCGCGCCGGTGGTAGTCGGGATCGGCGCCGGCCAGGCGCGCCGCCTCGTCCCACACCAGGGAATGGGTGCCGGCCGCTGGCAGCCAGTGGAACTTGCAGAACTGCGACGTGCCGTGCGCATTGACCAGGCGGAACGTGTGCACACCAAAACCCTGCATCATGCGGTAGCTGCGCGGGATGGCGCGGTCCGACATCTGCCACAGCAGCATGTGCACCGTCTCGGGACTGAGCGAGGCGAAATCCCAGAACGTGTCGTGCGCGCTGGACGCTTGCGGCATGGCGTGGTGCGGTTCGGGTTTCACGGCGTGGATCAGGTCCGGGAACTTCATCGGGTCCTGGATGAAGAACACGGGAATGTTGTTGCCCACCAGGTCCCAGTTGCCCTCTTCCGTATAAAACTTGACGGCGAAGCCGCGCACGTCGCGCGCCGTGTCGGCCGAACCGCGCTCGCCGGCCACGGTGGAAAAGCGCACGAACACGGGCGTGCGCTTGCCCGGCGCGCTCAATAGCGCCGCGCGCGTGATGGCGCCCTGGTCGCCGTAGCTTTCGAAGTAGCCGTGCGCCGCCGAACCGCGCGCATGCACCACCCGTTCGGGGATGCGTTCATGATCGAAATGGGTGAGCTTTTCGCGCAGGATGAAGTCTTCCATCAGGGTCGGCCCGCGCAGGCCGGCCTTGAGGCTGTTCTGGTTGTCCGCCACCGGCACGGCCTGGTTGGTGGTGAGCATGCGGCCCGTGTCGTCCACGCGTGCGCGGTCGAGCGGGCCGTCGAGCGGATTGTCGCCCGGGTCCGGCCGGCCCGCGCCCACCTTGCCGGACGAAACGGTTTCGGTGCTGGTGCTGGCCGTGGCCCACGGCGACGGCAACGGTTCCGTATCGCCCTCGTGCGGCGCATAGGCGGCGTCGCCGTATTCGAGCGCCTTGGTCGGGTTGTGCGGCATCTCGGCCGCCAGCTGCTCGTCGCTGGTCACCTTCTCCAGCAGCTGGCTGGCAATGGGATTGGGCGGGCCCAGGCGGGATGGGCGCGGCGGCCGGGCCGGGCCGCCGATGGTGCTCAGGATGGAACCTGCGCCATCCACTTCTCCTCCGTTGCTTTTGCGCTTGGCCATTTCCCGCCTCCACTAATCTTGCCCTCTCCGAGCGGAGGGCTGAGGTCGAGTTTGCGATTCTGGGGATGACGCCGCTTGATGTCGCTCAAGCGCGCGACCCACGTGAAAACCGGAGCACGTCGCGCGCGGCCTGCGATCAGAAAAAGTGGCGCCAGTCGGAGAGCCAGTCGGGAAATTCTTCCACCGGCATGGGCTTGGCGATGTAATAGCCCTGGGCGTACGTGCATCCCAACCCTTGCAGGAAATCCCAGTCCTGCTTGGTCTCCACGCCCACGGCCACCGAGCGCCGTTCCAGGCTGCGCGACAGGCCCAGGCACGAACGCAGCACGGTGGCAATCGCCGGTTTGCGGAAGGCGCCGTCGACGAAGCTGCGGTCGATCTTGAGTTCGGAAAACGGCACGCGCGCCAGCAGCTGCAGGTTGATCAGGCCCGTGCCGTAGTCGTCGATGGCCAGTCCGAATCCCTTCATGCGCAGGCGCAGCAGGCGCTCGAGGAAATACGGCGTGGTGGTGAGCACCGCCTTTTCCGTCATCTCGAACGTCAGGTAGTCGGGCATGATGCGGTGGCGTTCGAGGCAGGCGTCCATCTGCTCCATGAACTGCGGATGCGCCAGCGTGCTGGGATCGACGTTGACGGAAAACGAGATCGGGATGCCGTCGTCGTGCAGGCGGCGGCAGGCCTGCACCGATTTTTCGATCATGCCCCAGTCGAGGAAATCGATGCGGTGGTTCTCGATCAGCGCCGGCATGAACGAGCCGGGGCCCAGCATGCCGTAGCGCGGGTGGCGCCAGCGGGCGAACATTTCCAGACCCTTCACGCGCCCCGTTTCCAGTTCGATCTTGGGCTGGAAGTGGGGATCGAACTCGTTCGACTGCAGGCCGTTGCCCACCTCGGCGAACGACAGCGTGGGCACGCGCTCCACGTGTACCTCGGGCGGCCGCAGGTGGGTGGCGATCACCGCCTCCAGGCGGCCGGCAATGAGCGGCTTGGTCATCACGCCCAGCACGTTGAGGCCGAAGGCGTCGGCCATCGACTCGATCGAGAACAGCACGGAACTGGTTTGCGAACCGAAGATGATCACGCCGGCGCGGCTTTGCACCTCGCCCATGCGGCGGATCAGTTCCAGCGCATCCATGCCGGGCAGCTGCATGTCGATGATGGCGATATTGACGGCCGGCTGGAAACGGGCGCCGACGTAGCGCAGCGCGGCATGGCCGTCGGGCGCCTCGGTGATCTGGGTGGCGCCCATGCGGTGCAGGATATCGACGATCGCGCGGCGCTGCGCGTCGTCTCCTTCAGCTAGCAGAAAGTGCAACTGCCCGATATCCATGACCGCTCCGGTGAAAACTCCCTGGGACCGATTGTGCCCTGAATCCGCCCTAGGCTTGATTCTGCCTGAGTTGCTCGAAAAAGCATACTGCCGCGCACGCAGCCACGTTGAGCGACTCCACCTGGCCGAGGTGGGGAATCACCACCTGGTGCGTGGCCATGGCCAGCAGGTCGTGCGCCACGCCCTGCCCCTCGTGGCCAAACAGCCACGCCACGGGCTGGCGCAGGTCCACGTCGTACAGGCGCTGCGTGGCGTAGCCGCTGGTGGCCAGGGTGGTCACCTGCGACGCCGCCATCAGCGCAGCCAGGTCCACGTTCTCGAAGATATCAAGCACGAAGTGGGCGCCCATGGCCGCGCGCAGCACCTTGGGCGACCAGCAGAACGCCGTGCCAGCGCTGCAGTACACTTGCGTGATGCCAGCCGCCGCGGCGCTGCGCAGGATCGAACCCACGTTGCCCGGGTCCTGCACGCCGTCGAGCAGCACGGCCGATACGGCCAGCGGCGCGCCGACCGCGCGCTCGGGCGTGGGGATCAGGAACATCACGCCAACGCCGTGCTCCACCTGGCTGATGGCGTTATACAGCGCATCGGGCAGCGCCAGCACGTGCGCGTGCTGCGCTGCGAGCTGGCCGACGATGTCCATCACTTCCGGATTGTGCAGCGCCGTTTCGCCCACGATGCACTGCTCGGGCGCGCCGCGCAGTTGCAGGTATGCCTGGCACAGGTGCACGCCGTCGAGCAGCGTGCGGCCCGACTTGCGGCGCGCCTGGGCGCTGCCGGCCAGCTTGACCAGGTCCTTGTACTGGGCGTTGTCGCGCGAGGTGATGGTCTTCATGCGCGCACCTCGATGACGATGGTCTCGGCCTGCGTGTGCAGTTCCAGCACCGCGCGCACCGGTGCGAACGAGCGCCGGTGCACGGGCGAGGCGCCGTGTTCGCGCAGGCGCGCCAGGTGCAGCGCGGTGCCGTAGCCCTTGTGCTGGTCGAAACAGTAATGCGGATACTGCTGGTGCAGCGCCACCAGCGCGGCGTCGCGCGCGGTCTTGGCCAGGATCGACGCGGCCGATATCGCATCCACCTTGTCGTCGCCGCCGATCACGGCGATCGACTGGATCCGCATGACCGGGCAGCGGTTGCCGTCGATCAGGGCCAGCGTGGGCACGGTGGTCAACGCCTCCACCGCGCGGCGCATGGCCAGCATGGAGGCCTGCAGGATATTGAGCTGGTCGATTTCGTCCTCGGACGCCTGGGCGATGGCCCAGGCCAGCGCCTGCGACTTGATCACGGGCGCCAGCAGATCGCGCTTGGCTTCGGACAGTTTCTTGGAGTCGCGCAGGCCGATGATGGGCCGGTTCGGGTCCAGGATCACGGCGGCGGCAAACACGGGGCCTGCCAGCGGGCCACGGCCGGCTTCATCCACCCCGCAGATGATCTCGTCGGGGGAGTTGGGTAGGTCGTCGAACAGGCCGGGGGTTGGGTTTTTCACGTTTTACACTTACTGTTAAACTAATTGACTGCTTATGACCTGGATCCCCGCCTGCGCGGGGATGACGAAGCTGCGGTCAGCGGCTTTGAAACCGTCCTTCCCGCGCAGGCGGAAATCCAATTGCTTAGCTGCGACCGATCACCTTCAACACCGCCGCCGCACTTTCCCGCGCGCTGTCGCGCAGCAGGCTGTGGTGCATATCGGTGAACCGCTGCGCCAGGCGCAGGCGGTGCGGGGCGTCGCTCAGCTGCTGCCACATGGCGTCGGCCAGCGCCTGCGGGTTGGCGGCGTCCTGCAGCATTTCCGGCACCAGGAATTCGCGCGCCAGGATGTTGGGCAGGCCGACCCACGGCTGGTAGCCGCAGTGGCGCAGGATCTGCCACTCCAGCGCCATCATTTTATACGCGATCACCATCGGCTTCTTGAACAGCGCCACTTCCAGCGACGCCGTGCCGGACGCCACCAGCACCGCGTCCGCAGCCGCGATGGCCGTGTGCGACTGGCCGTCGAGCAGCTGCACCGCCACGTCCTGCAGCCCGGCCTGGGCGACCAGCTCCAGGAAATACTGGCGCTGGCGCTCGCCGGCCATCGGCGCAACAAAACGCAGCGACCGGTCGCGCTGCTGGAGCAGCCTGGCCGCGCCCACGAAGGCCGCCGTGTTGTACTTGATCTCGGACATGCGGCTGCCCGGCATGATGGTCACCACGTTGGCGTCCTGCGGCAGGCCCAGCGCCGTGCGGGCTGCCGCTTCGTCGGGCGCCATGGGAATCAGCTCGGCCAGCGGATGGCCCACGTAGCTGACCGGCACCCCGGCCTGGCGATAAATCTCCTGCTCGAACGGGAACACCACCAGCATGTGCGAGACCGCCTTGACGATCTTCTTGATGCGGCCACCGCGCCAGGCCCAGATCTGCGGCCCGATGTAGTGGATGGTGGGGATGCCGGCCGCCTTGAGCTGCATCTCCAGGCCCAGGTTAAAGCCCGGGTAGTCGCAGCCGATGAAGGCGGCGGGACGCTCGGCCAGCAGCCGGTCGCGCAGCGCATTCTGGATGCCCTTGATTTCGCGGTAGCGCGGAATCACGGCCAGCAGGCCGCGCACGGTCAGCTTGTCCATCGGCCAGTCCGATTCGAAGCCCTGGGCGATCATGTGCGGACCGCCGATGCCGTGCAGCCGCAGGCTGGTGTCTGCCGGCAGTTGCGGGCGCAGGCCGGAAAGCAAACGGGCGGCCAACAGGTCGCCCGATGGTTCCCCGGCGACCAGCGCCAGCGACAGCCTGTCAGCGGACGATGCCACGCGTGGCCGTGTCGAGGAATTCGCGCATGGCGCGGATGTGCACCGCGCCCGCCGGCGA